>DATEKT010000266.1:0-16635 GCA_035277305.1 Steroidobacteraceae bacterium
GTGGTGCGTGGTGCAGCGGCGTCCGTTCAACAGTCCCGAGCGCGCCGCCAGCAACGTGCCTGAGCAAACCGTGAGCAGCCGATGCGCGGAGTCGGCGGCTTCGAGATGCGGCCGGAATACCCGCCCCAGCCAGTGAGAGAGCGCGATGACCTCCGGCGTGGTCTGACGCACGTGCACCGACGGTTGGCCGACGAGTACGACCCACGTCGTCGTCGCGAACTCTGCCGGCAGCGGCTCGAGCTGCGCGATCGGCAACCCGACCGATGTCGGGATCGATGTCTCCGGACCGGCAAACCGCAGGCGGAACTGCGGCGCCTTGCCTTGTTCGGCATGATGGGTGTTCACGAGCCGGAAAGCTTCGGCCGGCCCGGCAATGTCGAGCAGCAGCGAATGCGGCGCGATGACGAAGAGAATATCGATGGGAGCTGTCATGTTTGAAGCATCGGTCATACCGCGGCCGGCGCAAATGCGCCCCGGCAGCCATTGTCCGATTCTGATCGATTTCTGTCGATCCGCGCTCGAACTTTTTCCGCGCCCGTTCGCCTTTTGAGCACGTTCGGACAGCGTGCAGGCACGACACCGGATCGCACCTTCGGTGTGGTCCGAAACCGATCTATCGAAGTCGCCGCCGCGTGCCGTCGAAGACAGCGGCGGCTCGTAGCATGGATTCATGCTGCTACGAACGCTTCCTGACTTCGCTTCAGCTCATCCCGAGTCCCGGCACCGCTTCGACACCCGCTGGGGACGCGAGAACTGCATCATCTGGGGCCGCGCGCGGCGCGCGAAATTCGGTCCTTGTGCGCACGGACTCTCCATCCGCGCCGCATGGGGCGGGGAGGAGCGCTGCCACTTCGACGGCAGGACGCTCGCCGTCGACGATGACAGCTTTCTGATCCTCAACAACGGCCGTGTCTGCACCACCCAGATCGACTCGACACGCCCGGTTGAGTCGTTCGCCATCTATTTCGGCCCGGGCCTGGTCGAGCACGCGTACGGCGCGATGACGCTCACCCTGGAGAAGGCGTTGGAACGGGGCGATGCAGTCGTCGAGCGGTCGGCGGAATTCCTCGAAAGCCTGCATCCGCACGACAAGCTGGTGAGCCCCGTGTTGCGTTACATCCGGCTGCACGTCCTGCGCGGCCTCGACGACGAGGCGTGGTACGACGAGCAGCTGACTTTCCTGCTGGAGCGGCTGCTCGCGCATCGCAATGACGTGCTGGCTCGCGTCGACTCGATCCAGATCATCCGAGCTGTCACGCGGCGCGAGATTCATCGGCGCGTCAGCCTTGCAACCGACCACCTGCATTCGAACTACCGCCACCCGCTCGACCTCGATGCGCTCGCCAAGGCGGCCTGCCTGTCCAAATATCACTTTCTGCGGCTGTTCACGCTGGTCCACGGCATCACGCCGCACCAGTACCTGCTGCGCAAACGAGCGAAGGCCGCCTTGCGCTTGCTGCAGACCACGCCGCTGGATGTGAGCGAGATCGCAGCGAGTGTCGGCTTTGCGCAGCGCCAGTCGTTGCTGCGCCAGATGCGCCGCTGGACGGGACTTTCGCCTCGGCAGATCCGGCGGGAGTCGGTCGCAACCGTCGCCGCTTAGGAAGTTTGTCACCTCCGGAGTTGCCCGCCGCGCTTGCTCGCATACCCCTCGTGCTCCGTGTCCTGAGTTTGCTAGTCTCTGTGAAGGGGCGAACGAGAGCTAGGACTCCGGGATGATGCAAAGCCCGCTGCTCGAATTCAGGTCTACGAGCTTCGAGGTCGCCGAGGGCGAAGACGAAGAGACGAACCCGGGGATCTATGGCAAGTCGCTGGCAACCTGGCTTGCCGCCCAGCTGAGTGTCTCGGACGACGAGGTGAATGCGGAGGATTTCGGCTGGTGCGTGCCTGTGAAGTCTCCGCAGCATCGTCTGTACATCGCCTGTTCCAGCGAAGATGACAGCAAGGACAGGTGGCGCGTATTCGTCTTTGCAGAAGGCGGATTCTTCTCATCGTTGAAATGACTGAGCACCGCACGGCATGACGACAAGAAAAATCATGATCCTGACGGCGCTGGCAGGGTGCCTCGTAGCAATTGTCGTCGAAGCCGCTCGCATTCACTCCGCACTCACGGGACCGCGAGATGGGGACGCGTATGCGTACCATCTCGACTTCCAGTTGATTGCTTCGGCTTTCTTGTTCGCCACACAGTGGCTGCCGCTGATCGCCTTGATACTGGCTGTGGAATTCGCGGCTATCTGCGTGATGTCGGCAGTGCGGAGGTCGGCTAAGGAATCGGGCACACGATGAATTTCTCGTTGCCGACGATGAAGAGTTGCCTCTCGATGTCAGCGATCGAGATCGTGTGACTGCAGCCATCGCTTGAGAACCGTTGCGGCATTGCGCAGCGCGCTCGTGCTCTGCTCGGCCTTGGCCAGGGACATCGCACCGGAGTAGGAGGCTACGATGAACCCGGCGATGTCTTTGCGAGCGGCCTTGCTCATTTTGCTGCCGGCGCGCGTCGTGCGCAGGGACTCGCCCAGAGCGTCCTGCCATTCGCGAAATATTCCGTTCGCAGCCTGACGAAACTCCGGATCCGTCAGCGACAACTCCATCGCCAGGTTGTTCAGAGGGCAACCCGACGTGCTGCCGCGGGCATCGATGCTGGAAACGATGTCTTCGAAGACTGCCTGCACGCCGTTTCCGAAGCTCGTTGCCGACTGCACCGGTCGTATCCATGTTTCACGCACGGCGGGCGCTACGCGCTCGGCAAAAACTGCGAGGGCCAGCGAGCTCTTGGTCGGAAAGTGGTGGTGCAGGGCGCCGCCCGTGACCTCGATCGCCTTCATCAGGTCCTGCATCGAAGTGCCGTTGTAGCCTCGCGACTGAAACATGCTGAACGCCGCATCCAGGATCCTCCGGCGCAAGCCCTCGGGATCGTTGCGGCGTGCAGGCTGGCGAGCGCGTCGCGCTGTCATCCTGGGCCTGCTGCAGATTCGCCGCCGTGCGGACCCCAGAAGACGACCCAGGTGAGGAAATCCTCCGAGATCTCTGCAAAGCGATGCACCGCCCCCGCTTCGACGAAGATCAAGTCGTCGGGCCGCACCGCCGAGCGTTCGCCATTCTTGATGAAGTCGGCGGATCCGCGCCTGACGATGTACAGCTCATCCTGCTCGTGCGGAGTCTGATCATCGAAGCCCGACGGTGCGTAGACACCGACGCGCATCGACCCGTGGCGCAACGGATAGAAGAAGTTGCGGCTTGCGTCCAGCGCGGCGACTGCGTCGGCGAGACTGCTCAGATAGTTGGCCTTCGGCATGGATCGCATTCTCCTCGATGCACCCTGGTTTGTCGCAACAGCGGCTGCGGTCGATTGACGGCAGCTCGCGCATGGCGGCATAGTATCGCACAAACAGGATGACCGGTCTGTTTGTACTTACATATCTATGGGCGATCTATGCAAAGCACTCGAATCTGGGCAAGCCTCGCGGCCGCGGCCGCTATTTTCATGACACAGCACGTAGTTGCCGACACGACCGACAGCGCGCTGAGTCGACCGCAGACGGTGCTGGAGTTGCGCCAGTACACGCTGCATCCGGGAAAGCGCGATGTGCTGATCGATCTCTTCGATCGCTACTTTGTCGAAAGTCAGGAACAGCTGGGCATGCGCATCATCGGCCAGTTTCGCAGCCTGGATCATGCGGACCGCTTCGTCTGGATGCGCAGCTTCGCCGACATGCCGACGCGCGCAGCTGCGCTCAATGGCTTCTATTTCGGCCCTGTGTGGCAGGCCCACCGCGAGGCTGCCAATGCGACGATGGTCGACTCGGACAACGTGCTTTTGTTGAAGCCCGTGCGTCCGGACACTGCCTTCGCACGGGACGATCAGCCGCGGGCTCCGGTTGGTGCATCGGGACCTGGCCGAGGGTTCGTCGTCGGCAGCATCGTTTACCTGCGACCTGCCACGCCGGGCAAGTTCGAGGATTTCTTCGATCATGACCTCAAGCCGCAGCTGCAGAAGGCGGGAGGCTCGGTCGTCGCCGAGCTGGTCTCGGACCACAGCGCCAACAATTTCCCGCGATTGCCGCTCAGGGAAGGCGAGAACGTGTTCGTATGGTTCTCTGTGTTCAAGGATGCCGCTGCGTATGAGCAGCAGCGGCGGGTGTTGGCGGAGTCGCCCGAATGGCGGGAGCTCGCCGGCAAGCTCAGCTTGTGGAGCTATCAGCCGATCGAGTCATTGCGTTTGCAGCCGACGGCGCGCTCGCGGTTGCCGGCGCCTGATGTTGGGCAGTCGAGCGTGACGTCACGCGCGGAGAAGTGAAACCCCATGGGCATCGAGATCGAGCGCAAGTTTCTGGTGACTGGAACCGCATGGCGCCAAGGAGCCGGCGTTCGTCTCAGTCAGGGTTACCTGAACCGCGACAAAGAACGAACCGTGAGAGTCCGGCTGGCGGGAGAGAAAGCCTTCCTGACGATCAAAGGCGCCACCGCCGGCGCGACACGGCTCGAGTTCGAGTACGAAATCCCGGCGATCGATGGCGCGCAACTGCTGTCGCTGTGCGAGAAGCCGATCATCGAGAAGATCCGTCGCAAGATTTCCCACGAGGGAGCCACGTGGGAAGTGGACGAGTTCCTTGGAGAGAATGCCGGCCTGGTCATCGCCGAGATCGAGCTGCAAGCCGAGGATCAGGCTTTCGCGCGGCCGCAATGGTTGGGAGAAGAAGTCACGCACGACCCTCGGTACTTCAACTCCAATCTTGGCGTTCCTTCAGCAGCTCGCGGCCGATGATCAGCTTCTGTACTTCCGTTGCGCCCTCGTAGATCCGCAGCGCGCGAATCTCGCGGTACAGGCGCTCGACGGGCTCGCCGCTCATGACGCCTCGTCCGCCCAACAGTTGCACGGCACGATCGATCACGCGCTGCGCGCTCTCGGTCGCAGTCATCTTCGCCATCGCGGCTTCCTTGGTCACGACTTGTTGCATGTCGCGCATCCACGCTGCGCGGTAGACGAGGAGGGCGGCAGCATCGATCTCGGTTGCCATGTCCGCCAGAGCGGCCTGTGTGAGCTGCAGATCCGCGAGAGTCTTGCCGAACATCTGTCGTGACTTCGCGTGCGCCAGCGCCTCGCGAAAGGCGCGACGCGCGAAACCGAGTGCGGCCGCGGCGACAGATGTGCGAAACACGTCGAGCGTGCGCATCGCGATCTTGAATCCTTCGCCTTCGGCGCCGAGCCGCTGGCCGACGCCGATGCGGCAGCCGCGGAAACGCAGCGTCGCGAGCGGGTGGGGAGCGATCACGTCGATGCGCTTCTCGATCTCCAGTCCCGGCGTGTCGGCGGGCACTACGAACGCGCTGATTCCCTGCGCCACAGCCGTGCCGTCTGCGCGGCGCTGCATGGGAGTGGTGCGCGCAAAGACGCAGTAGAAATCTGCGATTCCGCCGTTCGAGATCCAGGTCTTGGTGCCATCGAGCACATACTCATCGCCTTCGCGCACCGCCGCGCAGCTCATCGCGGCTACGTCGGAACCTGCATCGGGCTCCGACAAGGCAAACGCAGCGATCGCACGACCGGCGGCAACCTGCGGCAACCAACGCTGCCGCAGCGCCTCCGATCCTGCGAGCGAGATTGCTCCGCTGCCCAGCCCCTGCATCGCAAACGCGAAATCGGCGAGGCCGTCATGCTCCGCCAGGATTTCCCGCAGTAGACAAATGGCGCGCGCATCGAAATCGACTGCAGTTCCGCCATACGCTTGCGGCACGCAATGCCGGGTGAATCCGGCCTTGCCCAATGCCGCGACGAGCTCGCGGCATGCTGCATCGGTCGCGGATCGTGACTCATCGTCGTGATGGCGCACGTTCTGCTGCGCCCAGGCGCGTGCCTCGCGAGCGAGCTCGCCATGCGAGGCGTCGAAGAACGGCCACAGGGTCACGGAGTCGCCTTTCATGTCTTCTTGCGCACCGGCAGCTTCCAGCCCGGCCGGATGAAGTGGCATGTGTAGCCGCCGGGATTCTGCAGAAGGTAGTCCTGGTGCTCGGGTTCGGCTTCCCAGAACTCAGTGGCCGGCACGACTTCTGTCACGACCTTGCCGGGCCAGAGACCGGATGCCTCGACGTCCGCGATCGTGTCTTCGGCAATCCGGCGCTGCTCGTCATCGGTGTAGAAAATCGCGGATCGATAGCTGGTGCCGACATCGTTGCCCTGTCGATTGCGCGTGGTCGGGTCGTGAATCTGAAAGAAGAACTCGAGGATCTGCCGATAGCTGATCCGGTCGGGATCGAAAATGATCTCGACGCCTTCGGCGTGCCTGCCGTGATTGCGATACGTCGCATTGGGAGTGCTGCCGCCGGTGTAACCGACTCGCGTCGAGAGCACTCCGTCGTAGCGGCGGAAGAGCTCCTGCACGCCCCAGAAGCAGCCGCCGGCAAGTACAGCACGTTGTTGAGTCATGGCCTGGTCTCCGTCTACTGTCGGCTGATCGCACTGCCGTGTTTGCGCAGTACGTACTTCTGAATCTTGCCCGTTGCCGTTTTTGGCAGCTCCGCGACAAAGCTGTACGTCTGCGGAACTTTGAAGTGAGCCAGCTGCTCGCGGCAGAAAGCGCGCAGCTCCGACTCGCTGAGGCTCGCGTCCGGACGTAGCACGACGAACGCACAAGGCGCCTCGCCCCACTTTTCATGCGGCATGCCGACCACGGCCGCTTCGAGGACGGCTGCATGCCGCAGCAGCACGCCTTCGACCTCGATCGAAGAGATGTTCTCGCCGCCGCTGATAATCACGTCCTTGAAGCGGTCGCGGATCTCGACATAGCCATCCGGGTGCACGACTGCGGCATCGCCGGAATGAAACCATCCGCCGCGGAATGCCTCGGCCGTCGCGCCCGGGTCGTTGTAGTAGCCTTTCATCACCACGTTGCCGCGCGCGACGATCTCGCCGAGCGTTGCGCCGTCGTGCGGAACTTCGGCACCGTTTTCGTCGACGACGCGGAGCTCCCCGGAGGTGATGAGCTCGACGCCCTGCCGTGCCTTGATCGTGGCGAGCTGCTCAGGCGACAGCGAGGCATTTTCTGGCCGCGGCTCGCAGATCGTAATGAATGGCGCAGTCTCGGTCAGGCCGTACACCTGCGTGATCTCCCAGCCCAGTTCGCCTTCGACGCGCGCAATCGTGGCGGCCGCAGGCGGGGCACCGGCGGTAAGGACGCGTACACCGCGGCGCACGCTGCGGCGTCGTTCCGCGGGGCCATTCGCGACAGCGATCAATACGGTCGGCGCCGCGCACATGACGCTGATGCGCTCCTGATCGACCTGCTCGTACACGGCGGTTGCATCGACTTTGCGCAGGCACACGTGGGTGGCGCCGACGGCGGTAACGGTCCAGACGAACGTCCAGCCATTTGCATGGAACATCGGCAGCGTCCACAAGTAGCGGTCGGCGACCGTCATGTGGACGTGTACGAGCGTGCCGACGATGTTCGCCCACGCATTGCGATGCGTGATCATCACGCCCTTGGGCTTGGAGGTCGTGCCGCTGGTGTAGTTGATCGCCAGGAGATCGGATTCCGCGATGGCCGGCTGTTCGAAGTCCGGGGGCGTCGCGGCGAGCGTGGCTTCGTAGTCGAGCCAACCGCTGCGGCTGCCTTCGAGCGCGACAAAATGCTCGACCCGCGGCAGGCGGGTACGGATGCTGTCGACTGCATCGAGGTAGTCGGAGTGGGCGCAGACGATGCGCGCGCCGCTGTGTTCGATGAGGTAGACGAAGTCCTCAGGGGTCAATCGATAGTTGAGCGGCACGACAACCGCGCCAAGCTGCGGCACGGCGTAAAAGGCTTCCAGCATGGCGTGCGTGTTCGGTGCGATCACGGCGACTCGATCGCCATGCCGGACGCCGAGCCGTTGCAAGGCTGCCGACCAGCGGTCGCAGCGCTCGCCGAATTCCGCGTATGTCAGCCGCAGGGCGCCATCGACAACCGCTTCACGATCCGCATAGAGCTTGCGCGCGCGCCGCGCGAAATCCAGGGGAGTGAGCGGCAACTCCATGATCGTTCTCCGATGGGCACCCGAAGCCGGTTCGATACTTTAGACGAACCGGCCGCCCGCGGGGAGAGAGGAGTCAGGGTTGACCCTGTCCGCCGCCTGAGCCGTAGATGTTTCCTGTTGCGAAGCTCGCGTCGTCAGCGGCGAGCTGCACGTAGATCGACGCAAGCTCCACGGGCTGGCCGGGCCGACCGAAGACCGTGGTGCTGCCGAAATTTGCGTACTTCTGCTCCGATGCTCCACCGCTGATCTGCAGCGGAGTCCATACCGGTCCGGGCGCCACGCCGTTCACGCGGATTCCCTTGCCGGCGAGTTGCTTCGCGAGCGACTTCACGTAGTTCATGGTCGCTGCCTTGGTCTGTGCATAGTCGTACAGATCGGGCGAGGGATCGTATGCCTGCTCGGATGTCGTGCCAATGATGGACGCGCCCGCTTTCAAATGCGGCAGCGCTGCCTTGATGATCCAGAAAGGCGCGTAGATGTTGGTCTTCATCGTCGCGTCGAAGTCTTCAGTGGTCAGCTCGAGGATGGATGGCCTGGCCTGCTGTCGACCGGCGTTGCAGACGACGATATCGAGTCCTCCCAGCTTCTCCACAGCCTGCGCGACCAGGCGCTGGCAGAACGCCTCATCGCGCAAATCGCCCGGAATGGCGACGCCGTTGCGTCCTGCGTCCTTGATCAACTGGATGACTTCGGTGGCGTCGGGCTCCTCGGAGGGAAAGTAGTTGATAGCGACGTCGGCGCCTTCGCGTGCGTATGCGATGGCTGCCGCCCGGCCCATACCTGAGTCGCCTCCGGTGATGAGGGCCTTGCGACCCGCGAGTCGCCCGGAGCCGCGATAGCTGTGCTCGCCGTGATCCGGCTTCGGATCCATGTCGCGCACCAGGCCCGGCCATTGCTGAGTCTGCTTCCTGAACGGAGGTTTCGGATATTTGCTGCGTGGATCGGTCATGGCCAGCGTCGCGCTCCACGCCGCGGGGCGGACTTGCTTCGCGACAGCAGAAGGGCTCCGATCGCGACGGCGCCGGCCGTGAGCAGCGCCGCGCCCACCGGAAAGGATCGCGTCGCACTCACGACCAGCTCACCTGCATGCGGCTTCAGCAGCTCGATGCGCCGCTTGGTCATCTCGATGCCGAGCGAGCTCAGTCGATCGCCCATGAGCCGTTCGGCCGCGGGCAGCAGTTGGGATTCCTCGTCCGCCACGTGATGAATCACCAGGCGCATCAGTTCGAAGAACCTGTCGTCGTGTCCCGTGTCGCCCGCGGGCTGCTCTGCAGCGAGTCCTGCACGCAGGTCCTCGATGATCCGGCGCATCTCGTTGTGCTCGGGCTCGCTCTTCTGCAGCACGGCATCCTCTGCGATCACACCGCGCAGTGCAGGGTAGAAGATCTCCTCCTCGAGCTGCGCATGCACTTCGAGCGCAAGACACGCATTGCTGATCAGCGCGCGCTTCTTCGCAGCTGAAGCGTGTTGCTTGTAGCGATGAAACAGCGCCAGCGCGTGCGAATGATCCATACGGATCATGGTGGTGATGTCCGGAATCATCCAGTCCGCCAGGGCGTTCATGGAGCTCTCCTCAGTTGACCTTCTTGCCTCTTGCCTTTGCCTTTCCCTTGCTCTTCGCAGAAGGCGACTCTGCGCTCGCGAGAGTCAGGGTCTCGTGCCAGCCGCGAACCTTGGCAAGGTGCTCGTTCTCACGCTCCAGCGCCTGCTGGAAGCGCTGCGCGATGTCGTCCTTTCCCGCCTTCCCGGCCAACGTGATGAGCGCCTCCCAGCTGGCGACGTCGACGAGCTCGGCTGCCAATGCAATTTGCAACGACTGCGCGAGCGTGGTCCGCGGATCGGTCGCCGCTTGCAGAAATCCAGCAGTCGCTACGCCGACAAGATCGGCGGAGGGCGTCTGCATAGTCGGATCCGCGCCCAGCTGCTCGAGGCAAGCCCGCAGGAGGGCAGCATGACTCGCTTCCTCGTCGCGAATCTCGACCAGCTCATCTGGCGAGACATCGCGCAACTCGTCCTGGTAGACGACGAACTTGGCGATCACTGCGTCGTACAGACGAACTCCGCCGCGCTCGTACGCGAGGCGCTCGGCCAGCTTGTCGACGAACGCTGCTGGCACGGAGCCGAGCGGGTCTGCTTCGCGGATGTATTGCAAGCGCAGCTCCGTCAGTGCGGAAGCCTGGGCCGCGTCGGGGCTGACCGGCTGCACGACTTCATTCATCTCTCTGCTCAACTGCGGAGACGTTTGCTGACCGGTTCGGTTCTGGCCGCTGCGAACGGCGTCGGTGGAATTCTGCATATCACGCTCCCCGGAAACTAAAAGTTGGCGACCTTGCGGGTCAGCTCGGTCCCGGCGGTCCAGACATAGCCGGCTGCGACGGTCTCGGACGGCGAGCCTTCCGAGTTCATGTGGTTGCGATAGTCGAGGGAGCTTTGCGGCTCCTCTTCCATCGGCACGAAGTCGGGGCCGCTCGCGCGCAGGTCGACTTCGCGCGCCAGCGTCGCGCGCACGAACTCTCTCTGACTCTCGAACGGGATCGGATCGGGCAATTTGTCGCCGATCACCTCTTGCGGATCGCGCCGCTCGTGTTTCTTGAACAGCTCGGCCACCACATGCAGATGGCCCAGCTCGTAGCTCAGCATCCGCTCCCAGATGGCCTGGATTCGCGGGTTACTTTCCTGGTGCAGGCAGCTGTAGTACGCATACGCTTCCATCGCCTCATGCAGCAGCCAGTTCTCCAGCAGCGACGTGGCGGGATCGAGCAGCGACTCGTAATGCGTGACGTGTTGCTGTTCGATGGACGCGATTTCGGCATAGAGCTGGCGTGCCATCGGGTCTGCGAACAGCGGACCGATGTTCATGTAGTAGTTGTGCGTTTGCTGCTCGGCTGCCACGAGCGTCAACGCATTGAGCTTCGACAGCGGAGCTGCGGCCGCGCGATCGAAGGGTCGCCGCACGTCGTTCTCGGGTGCGCGATGCTCGACCACCGTGGGCCGGCCCGGCAGGACATCGGTGTAGCTCTGCAGAATGTTGTTCGAGTCCTTGCCCTCGAGGCGGTCGAGAAGGGCAGAGAACCGATGCATGTGGTCGAAGTCTTCCAGCAGGCCGAAGCGGTACGCCTGGGCGAGATATGCGTCAGGTTCCTGCTGGGCGAGGGCGGCAGTCACTTCGATAGCCACCTGCTCATAACCGATGGTCGTCTCGATCGGTGAGTGGTCGGCGCCTAGCAGCCAGTTGACCATCGTCGCCTGGTGGTGTTCCACGCGCCTGATTTGCGCGAGCGGCAGCCGCAACTCCAGATTCATGCGCGCCGCGGCGTGCTGGAAACGCAGCGCTTCCATCTCCAGACCGTTCATCAGAATGACGCGTACGCGCGTGAAGGCGTCGTCGTCCAGTTTGCTGATGGGCTTACCTGCGAGCTCGCGCCATGTGAAGCGCTGCTTGTCGAGGGCCGTGCCGCGATCCTCGAATAGTGCAAGAGTCATGAGCTACTCCCTGGTCAGCGTGGTGGCCGGCATATCCCGGGCGAGCCGTTCGGCAGCTCGTCTTCGGCCCAGCATCGCGCCAGCGACTGCTGCGATGAGCGAGATCAGCATGGCCGCGAATGTGATCCAGGCGGTTTTGGTCGCGCCCTCCTGGATGCGTTCTGCTGTCGCCGGCAATTGCTCGCGGGCGCGGTCCATCAACTGCTTCGCGCCCTGGCGCACCTCGGCGGCAGCCTGTTCGGGATTGTCACGCGCGGCTTCGGCGCGCTGCGCGATGCCGCTGAGCGTCGAGCGGACTTCAGATTCGGGGATGCCAGTCGCCGTTGCGACCGTCGATGCGGTAGCGGGATCGTTGAGGCGCGCGATCATTTCATCTACACCGCCAGTTGACAGGTCATCCATGCCGCCGGATGCGGTGCGGATCGTCTGCGTGACGCCGCTGAACACGCCGGAAATGCCGCTGGCCACCAGTTGCACACCGCTGCTCGCGAGCCACAGGATCGCGACGAAGCTCAGCACCCACACGAGTGCGCCTTCGAACGCGCCGGTGGCGCGATCGAAAATCATGCCGAGCCGCGTTGCGGCCATTCCACCGACGAACAATGCGATGAGCAGCGCCACGCCGCTCCAGATCGCGGCGCCGATGCCGATGGCATCGGCGTTGTTGCTGCCTGGATCCGCCGCGGAGATGCCGATTGCGAGTCCGAGTGTAGTGAGAAACAGCAGCGTGCCGAGCACGGTCAGTACGCCCGCCCAGATTCCGCCCCAGGAAATGCGCAAGCCATCGAGCGATGTCTCGATGTGCTCGTGAATGATCGTCGCCATGTGCTGCTCCGCTGATGTGTGGATTGTGTCCAAGTGCAGACAGCAATGAATTTCGTGCGCGTGAGTTCCACTCGGCGCGACAAAGAAGACGCGACGTGCTACTCGCGGACAGGCGTCGGCGCTTGACGAGGATCCTGCAGAGGCAAGCGCACGGTGAACTCACTGCCTTTGCCCAAGCCGAGGCTGACAGCTTGTACGGAGCCGCCGTGCAAACGAACCAGTTCGTTGACGAGCGCGAGACCGATGCCAAGTCCACCGTCGGAGGACGCCGGATCCGCTTGAGTGAACATGTCGAAGACTCGCGGCAGCATGGCCGGTGCGATTCCTCTCCCGGTGTCTTCGACGTGAACGATGGCGTCGCGATCGTCGAACGAGGCCTTCACCCAGATGCGGCCTTCCGCCGGCGTATATTTGATGGCGTTCTCGATCAGGTTGGTGAAGACCTGAAAGATGCGGGAGGGATCGGCGAGCACGATGATGGGCGCACGCGGCGCCAGCAGTTGCATGAGCTGGGACTTCGCCTCCGCGCGTGAGCGAAGATGCTCCGACGCATCGTTCAGTACCTGCTGCAGAGTCACGGGCTCGAGGACCAGCGAGACCTTGCCTGCCCGCGAGCGATGCGCATCGAGCAGGTCTTCCGTCAGGGAGCGAACGACCTGCAGCTGCTGCTGCATCAACGTCATGACATCCTTCTGCCGGCTCTCATCGCCGGAATGAGAGCGCATGACCTGCAGACCCGCGTTCAGGCCGGTGAAGAGATTGCGTAGCTCGTGCGCTACCTTCGCGATGACGCTGTCCTTGGCCATGTGCGAGCGTTGCGCATCCTCGAGCTGACTCTGGATGCCGACCAACTGCTCCTTGGTGTCCGTGCGATCTCGCAGGATCTTGCCGAATCCCAGGACCTTGCCGTCCGTCCCACGCAACGTGATGAGCGCACCCGACGCCCAGAAGCGTCCGCCATCGGCTCGCACGTGCCAGCGATCGTCTTCCGAGATCGCGTCGGCGTCGGCGATCGCCATTTCGAGCTGCGCCAACCCGGACTGTCGATCTGTCGGTGTGAAGATTTGCGTGAGCGGCATGCCGATTGCCTGCTCGCGCGACAAAGCGAAGACACGTTCCGCGCCTTTGCTCCACCACGTGATGCGGCCATCGCGATCGAGCAGGAACACGGCGTGCTCGAGCGCGGAATCCAGCAGCAGACGTAGAAGTTCGTCCGTGCGTCCATCGGCGTCGCTGCGGGAATCCACTGACGATTACCTGTCCTCAGTAGTGAGTACGCGGAGATGCAACGCACGAACGAGCTGGATCGACCCCAGAAATCCGCGGTGAATCCAGGCGCACACGGATCTCGCGCGCGCATTCAGGCGTACACAGACCATGGACATTGTTCCGCAGCGACGCAATTCACGGACACGCACCCGGCTGAGTGCGGATGCACAGCGCTGCCGGCGCAAGTTCCTGCGCTTCTTCCCAAAGGGCTTCCGCGATGCGGACTACCTCGAGACGGAGCGTGAGTACAAATGGGAATCGCATCTGCGCTGGCGCGAGTCGCTCGATATCGGGCAGTTCACGGCGCTGCTGCGCGCCGGCCGCCACGAGGAAATTGCGGCGCGCGCCGTACGTGTCGAGCAGCGTTCTCTCTACAGCATGATCTTCTCATTCGAGAAAATGGCGTTACGGGACGCGATCAGATCGCGTCAGGGAGCGCACGCATTCTCCGAAGGGCTGTTCGAGTTCCTGCATGGTGACGGTGAGCCGCAGGCGCGATTCGAGACCTGGGTCGAGACAGTTGCCAGGCTGCCCCGCAAGCAGACACGCGTGCTCACGTGGCCGCTCGTGACGGTGTTCGGATTCATCGCACAGCCCGAGCAGCACATGTTCATGAAGCCGAACACCATGCGTGCAGCTGCGCGAGCCTATGGATTCGATCTCGAGTATCGCTCGCGGCCGAACTGGATCACCTATAGCAGGCTGCTCGAGCTCGCCGCTCGCGTGCACAGCGATCAAAGCGATCTGCGTCCGCGCGACATGATCGATGCTCAATCCTTTCTGTGGGTGCAGGGCTCGGCCGAGTACGAGGAGTAGCGCTACAGCGGAACACTGCTCAACGCGACGACGTTTTGCTGCCAGCAATCGCAGCGAGGAGTTGTCATGGCAGCGCGCAAGAAGGCACCTACGAAGAAGTCCAGCACCCGGAGAAAGAGCAACGGGTCCACAGATGCGATTGCTCTACTGCGCGCGGACCATGCGAAGGTCGAGGATCTCTTCAAGCAGTTCGAGAAGGCTCGGACCGACGATCGCAAGTCGGCCCTCGCGCAGCAGATCTGTACCGAATTGACCGTCCATACGACGATCGAAGAAGAAATCTTCTACCCGGCGGCACGCGAGGCACTGGACGAGGAGGACTTGCTGGACGAAGCGGAAGTCGAGCACGCGTCGGCCAAGGAGCTGATCGCGCAGATCGAGGCCGGTTCGCCTTCACAGGATCAGTGGGGCGCCAAGGTCACCGTCCTCGGCGAATACGTCAAGCATCACGTCAAGGAAGAACAGTCTGAAGTGTTTCCGAAGGTCCGCAAGGCGGGGCTCGATCTCAAGGAGCTCGGCGCTCAGCTGCAGGCGCGCAAGCAACAATTGCAGGCTTGATCGCCTGTGCGCCGGCAACGCAAGACGGCGCTGCTGGTGCTGGACATGGTTTCGGAGTTCGCGTTTCCGGACGCCGGGCGGGTACTTGCGGGTGCGCGCCGCCCAGCGCGCGCGATTGCTCGTCTCACGAAGCGAGCTCGCTCCGCGAAAGTCCCGGTCATCTATGTGAATGACACGGCGGGGCGCTGGGAGTCCGATCCGCGCGGGTTCGTGCAGCGCTGCCTCGCGCCCGCCGCCGCGGGTCGCGACGTCGTCAAATTGATTGCACCCGATCTGAGCGCCGACTACTTCATGTTCAAGCCGAAGCACTCCGCATTCTTCGGTACGCCTTTGAAGTCGCTGCTGGACCAGATGAAGATCCGCCGCTTGGTGTTGACGGGCATTACCAGTCACCAATGCGTGCTGTTCACCGCGATGGACGCATACGTTCGCGAGTATGAGCTGGTGCTGGCAATGGACTGCGTTGGGGCGGGTTCTCGTGAGGAAACGCGGCACGCGCTCTTCATTGCCGAACACGCACTGCCTGCGCGAATAGCGCACTCGTCACTGGTGCGCTTCGCGATGCGGAACCGCTGACGCCGGCTGGTCGTTCGACCACGCATCGCTGCGCGACCGTCGCAATCATGGATCAGCTCCCGTTAACGCTTGTTATGAAGCCACACTCATCACCGTGGCTCTCGCTCATTCCTGCGTTGATCGTTGCGTCCAACGCCTTCGGCGCACCGCCTCAGCCACCGGCGAGCGCTGCGCCGGCGGAGGACGGCAACTGGACGATGCCGGGCAAGAACACGGCGTCGACACGCTTCAGCGGATTGAACGACGTGAACGTACGCAATGTCGGCGACTTGCGGGTCGAGTTCACGTTCTCGACGGGTGTGCTGCGCGGTCACGAATCCGCGCCCATCGTGCGCGGCGACACGATGTATCTCATCACGCCGTATCCCAATCACGTCTACGCGCTGGATCTCACGAAGCCCGGCGCGCCGCAGAAATGGCGTTATGACCCGAAGCCCATCGCCGCCGCGCAAGGCATCGCGTGCTGCGACGTCGTCAATCGCGGCTTGACGATCGAGGGCGACAGCGTTTATCTCACTACGCTCGATGGCCAGGCGATCTCGCTGGATGCCGGGACCGGCAAGGAGCGCTGGCGCAAACAACTCGGCAACATCAACAAGGGTGAGACGGTGACGATGGCGCCGTTCGTCGCCGCCGGCAAAGTGCTCGTCGGCAACAGTGGTGGCGAATACGGAGTGCGCGGTTGGGTGATTGCGCTCGACGCCGCAACCGGCGAGGAGTCCTGGCGCGCCTACAACACGGGTCCGGATGAGGACGTGCGCATTGGGCCGCGCTTCGCTCCGTTCTACGCGAGCGACAAAGGCAAGGATCTCGGTGTGCTCACCTGGCCGCCGGAGGCATGGAAGATCGGCGGCGGCACGATGTGGGTCTGGATCTCGTACGACCCGGACCTGCAGCTTCTCTATCACGGCACCGCCAATCCGGGACCGTGGAATCCGGAGCAGCGACCCGGCGACAACAAGTGGACCGGCGGCATCTTCGCGCGCGACATCGATAGCGGCGAGGCGCGATGGTTCTACCAGGCCGTGCCGCACGACATGTACGACTACGACGCGATCAACGAGATCGTGCTGCTCGACATGCAGTTCAACGGTC
>DATEKT010000267.1:0-12143 GCA_035277305.1 Steroidobacteraceae bacterium
GCTGCAGCACCGCTTGCAGCTCCGCGGCGATCGCATCCGTCTCGCGCTCCAGCGCCGTGAGCCACGGGAACGGCTCGCGGCCGTAGAACTGGATCTGCGGCAGCCCGGGGAAATAGTAGTAGCGCGGCTCCTGCACGTAGATCCGCTTCTTGCCGAGGACGATGTCCACGGACTGCGCGAAGCGCTCGCTGCTGGTGGCCCGATCGAAGCCGCGGGCCGCGAGCTGGTTGACGATGTAGTCCTGGTACTGGCTCGCGTAGCGCTCGTACATCGAGCGCGCCCGCTGCAGGTCGGGCAGCAGCTCCGGCGGCGCCTGCTGCGCGGGGCCGGCGGCCCGCAGCGCCGCGAGGTAATACGACGAAGCGGCGCGCGCGTCGCCGGCATTCGCCAGATGATCCGCCTTGAGAATGAGGGCGCGAACGTTGCGCGGCTCTGCCGCGAGCACCCGGTCGATCTCGTTGATGTTCATGAGCGTAATTGACGCCGCGCAGCCGCCGCGCGGCGAGCGCATTATGACCCATGACCGGGCCACAGTGGGGACGCTATAGTGACGGCATGAGTGAAAGTCCCGCGGGCCTGAACAAGGCAGCCATGCAGGCGCTCGCGGCTGGCGATGTCGCCACGGCGGAGGCGCTGCTGTTGCGGCTGGTCACCGCCGACCCCGCCAGCATTCCCGGCTGGCTGAATCTCGCCGCCGTCCGGCGCCGGCAGAACAATCCCGCAGGCGCGTTTGCCGCGCTCGGCGAAGTCATGCGGCTCGAGCCGAGGAACTTCGCGGCGCTGTTGATGAGCGCAACGCTGCTGGAGCGCGAGGGACGGGTCAAGGCGGCGGCCGAAACCTACGGGGCAGCCCTTTCCAACGCTCCGCCCGATCAGTACCTGGACGAGGCGACGCGTCAGGCCGTCGCTCATGGACGCGAAATCCACGGCCGGCACACGGGCGAGATGCACGACTTCATCCGCGCGCGCGTCAGCGAAGCGCAGAGCCAGTGCGCGCCAGACGAGCGACGGCGTGTCGACGCGTTCATCGCGACGACGCTGCGGGTCCGCAAGCGCTACCAGCAGGAGCCGCTCGAGTACTACTTCCCGGGCCTGCCCGCGATCGAGTTCTACGAGCGCTCGGAGTTTCCCTGGCTGGAGGAGCTGGAAGCGGCGACCGAGCCGATGCAGCGCGAGCTGGCGGCAATCCTGCGCGAGGACCAGGCCGGGTTCGCGCCTTACATTCACTACGACGACCACACGCCGCTCGACCAGTGGCGCGAGCTGAATCATTCGCCGCGCTGGAGCGCCTTTCACTTCTATGAGAAGGGCGAGCCGATCGCGGAGCGCTGCAACCGCGCGCCGGCGACGATGCAGATCCTGTCGCGGCTGCCGCAGGCACAAGTGCCGCTGCGTTCACCGTCTGCGCTCTTCTCTGTGCTCCAGCCGCACACGCGCATCCCGCCGCACACCGGCATTGCCAACTTCCGACTGGTCGTACACCTGCCGCTGATCGTGCCGCCGGGCTGCGGTTTCCGCGTCGGTGGCGAGACGCGTCAGTGGCGCCTCGGCGAAGCCTGGGTGTTCGACGATACGATCGAGCACGAGGCCTGGAACGACAGCGACCAGACCCGCATCATTTTCATCTGCGACGTGTGGAGCCCGCGGCTGTCCCCGGAGGAGCGCGCAGCGATCGGCCAGGTGATCGCGGCGAGCGACGCCTTCAACGGCACGCAGCCGAGCTCGAGCGTGTAGAGTTTCCTGCAGGAGAGATCCGTCGTGCTGCTGAAGATTCGCAATTTGCTGACGCCGCCGGAGATCGCGCGGCTGACCGCGCTGAGCCAGGAGCTGCGCTTCGTCGAAGGCCGCGCCAGCAATCCCGCCAACGAGACCAAGAACAACCAGCAGGCCGACACCTCGGACCCGAAGAACGCCGAGGTGTCGCAGCTGGTGAGCGGCGCGTTCGCGCGCTCGCGCGAGTTCATGGATTTCGCGCTGCCCAAGCGCGTCGCGCCGCCGCTCATGAGCCGCTATTCGCCGGGCATGAAGTACGGCGCACACGCCGACGCCGCGCTCATTCCGCTCGGCGGGGCACGGCTGCGCTCCGACGTTTCCTGCACGGTGTTCATCAGCGATCCCGCGGCGTACCAGGGCGGCGAGCTGTCGATCGTCATCGGCAACCAGGCGCTCGCGTTCAAGGGAGCGCCGGGCGAAGCGATCCTGTATCCCTCGACGACGCTGCACGAGGTCGTTCCGGTGCGCTCCGGCGAGCGGCTGGTGGCGATCACGTTCATCGAGAGCTTCATCGCCGATCCGCATCTGCGCATGCAGGTGTACGAGCTGAACGAGATCGCCGCGCTCGAAGGCACCACGATGCGCTGGGAGAATCGCGTGCGGCTCGATGTCGTGCGCCAGAACCTGATGCGCATGTGGACGACGACGTAACGCTTCCGGGATATGGGTGACAGCAGCGATCCGCGGGCTCTGCTGCACAGCGCGGCAGCGCTGGAGAAGGCCGGGCGTCTCGCTGAAGCCGAAGCCGTCTACCAGGGAGTGCTCGCGCGCTGGCCCGACTTGCCGGACACCTGGTACAACCTCGCGCTGCTGCAGCGGCGCGCAGGGCGCTTCGATGCCGCGCTCGCGTCTTATCAGCAAGCGCTCGCTCGCGGTGTCTCCGAACCCGAAGAGGTTCATCTCAATCGCGGCGTGATCTACTCCGACCACCTGCGTCAGGATGACGCGGCGGAGCGCGAGTTGCAGGCAGCGCTGGCGATCAAGCCCACCTACGTCCCTGCCCTGCTCAATCTCGCAAACCTGCGCGAGGACTTCGGCAAGCAAACGGAAGCGAGCGCGCTGTACGAGAAAATTCTCGGCATCGATCCGCGCTGCTTCACGGCGTTGGCGCGCTTTGCGGGCTTGCAGAAGATTGCGGGGCCGGACGATCCGGTGGTCGCGAGGCTGCGCGCGGCGATCGCCGACGCGCGCACGCCGCTTGCAGATCGCGCAGAGCTCGGATTCGCGCTTGGCAAAGCGCTGGACTCCAGCAAAGCGTGGGATGCTGCGTTCGCCGCGTACGCGGCCGCCAATCGGGACAGCCGGCAGAGCGCCGCGCCGGGCACCGGCGTTTACGATGCGCGCGCGCACGAGCGTTTCGTCGACGAGCTGATCGCAACGTTCCGGCCGGGTCAGCCGGCAGCCGCACGCTCGTCGCAATCGACTCGTCCGCTGTTCATCTGCGGAATGTTTCGCTCTGGCTCGACGCTCGCGGAGCAGATCCTTGTGGCGCACTCGCGCGTGACGGCAGGCGGCGAGCTGGCGTTCCTGCCTTCACTCGTACGCACGACGCTCGCACCGTTTCCGGCCACGATGCAAAGCGTTACGCAGGCGCAGCTGGAGCAACTGTCCGCGCGCTATCTCGACATGCTCGCGCGAGTGTTCCCGCGCGGCGACCGCGTCACGGACAAGCGGCCCGACAACTTTCTCTACATCGGCCTGATCAAGAGCCTGTTTCCGGACGCCCGGATCGTGCACACGACCCGCGATCCGCTCGACAACTGCCTGTCGATCTACTTCCTGCATCTCGATCACAGCATGAGCTATGCGCTCGATCTCGCCGACATCGTGCACTACTACATTCAGTACCGCCGGCTGATGGCGCACTGGCGGACGCTCTACGGCGCGGACATCTTCGATCTGGACTACGACGTGCTGGTGCGCGAGCCACGTTCCACGATCGAAAAGCTCACGGCGTTCTGCGGTCTCGAATGGGAAGAAGCCTGCCTGTCGTTCGAGCAAGCGGCCAGCGCGGTGAAAACCGCCAGCGTGTGGCAGGTGCGTGAGCGTCTGTATCAGCGTTCTTCGGGCCGCTGGCGGAATTACGCGGCGCACATCGCGTCGCTGCAGTCGCGTCTGCGCGCAGCTGGAATCGAGCCCGACGCCTAGCCGAAAGGGCCTTGGCCGCTTTCGACCGAAGATCAGGGCCCGACCGGACGGTTGCGGATCCACTGCGACAGCACCCACTTCTCGCCGGACGTCGGCGGCAGGCCGGCATGCACGGTGTCGTAATCGGGTGCGGCATTCGCATCGACGTTGCCGAACAGGAGCGCGTCGCCGCGCCCGCCGCGATACTGCCAGTCGAGTCGCGGAAACTGCGTCGCGCCGCCTTCGTACCCTTCGTTCAGATAGATCAGGAACGTCGCCGTACGCTGCCCGCGCGTCGCCAGCTCGTGCGCCAGCTCCGGCGTCTTCGCCTCGATGAAATCCGCGTGCAGCGCGAACTGCTCGCCCGGCGAGTAATGCAGGAGCTTGGCGATCTCGAAATGCGTCACCGGCGTGCCGCTCGCCGCGGCGATCCGATCGCGAATCAGGCTGAGCGCGACGTCGGCGCTGAAGATCGTGAGCGCCATCTCGCGATTAGTGCGCGTCTCGGCGACCTGCGCCGTGGAGCTGTCCCGATAGACCTTCGCGCGCTGCAGACCGGTCGCGGCGCGGCCGATCAGCCATTGGCACTCGCCCGGTGTCGCAAATCCCTCCAGCACGACGATGCGCGGCTGCTCGAATACGACGCCGGCGCTGGGCGGCGAGCGCAGCGAGGCGATGTCGATCTTGCGGCGCAGAGCCGCGGGATTCGTGCCGGAATCGCGCGCCAGCAGTCGCAGCTCGCGCAAGGCGGGATTCCATCCCAGCTCCGCCGCGCGAGCGAGATGATCGAGCGCCATATCGACGTTGCGCGCTTGCGCGACTCCCCATGCAGCACAAACTGAAAGCAGCGCCGCAGCCTCGCCGCCGCCCTGCGCAGCGGCGTCGCGCAGAGTCGCGATCGCCTTGTCCACCGACATCGGCACGCCATCGCCGATCAGCAGGCGCTTGCCGAGTGCCGTGAGCGCGGCCGCGTCCGTCATCCCGGTCTCCTTGCGTCCACGACCGCCGCTACGGCGGATTGCGATTGCGCGAGCCCGTCGAGCCAGCGCAGGCCTGCGGCAATCTGCACCGCGTTGTTCTGCCGCGATTGACGCAGCAACTCGCGCCGCACCTGCGGCGAGTACTCGTAGTCGGGCGACTTGGAGTACCGCGTCAGCACCGGGCTGCGCGCAACCTCGGAGAGCCAGCGCGAGTCCTGCGGCAACTGAAAGTGAGCGGCGACGCGCGCGACACCGCCGGCGATATCGGCGAGCAGCTCGTCGAAATCGAGCGTCATGATGCGCGCGCCGCAACGCGTGACGGCATCGTGCTGATTCCAGGTCTCGGCGAGCCAGCTCATCGCAGCCATCTCGCCGAGAGACAGCGCATGCAGCGGCGGCAACGGCGTCGCGATGCGCGCCTGCAGCTGCCGAATGCGCACCGGTCCGTGCCCGCGCAAATCGATCCCGGAATTCTGGCCGGCCAGCAGCATCGCCAGATACGGCTCCGCGGCCAGGTTCAGATACACGGCGCGCGCACGATCGAGCCGTTGCAGCAGCGGCGCAGCGATCCTGCATGCGCTGCTGGTCGCTTTGAGAATGACCGAATGCGTGGCGGGATAGCCGCGACTCCAGATCGTCAGCAGCGCTTGCTCCAGAGCATCGAAATCGCGCCGGCTCAACAGCGATTCCGGCAACTCCAGCGTGTCATGTGCATCGGCCAGCGTGCGCAAAGGCAGCGGCTCGCGCAGCGATAGCACGCAATCGCTCTCATCGAGCAGCCGGCTGAGCAGCGTCGAGCCGACGTGGCCGGTGTGAAAGATGAAATGCAGCGGCTTGCGCTCGCCGAGCGCCTGCGCCGCGTCCAGCACGCCCCTGAGACTTGCCCAGCCGCCTTTGACGTCGGGCGCGAAGATGCGATCGTCGAGAAAGCTCGCCGCGCGGTATGCACCCTCATTCAGCTGCACGAGCAACGCAGCATCGCGCGCCAGGTCGACCTTCTGCAGGTAGACGTCGGGCGAAGCAGCGAGGCTGAGCATCACCGGATCCGCGCGACCCTGCTCGAGCGGCCGTTCGGCGCGACCAGCAGGAAGGAGCCGAGCGCGCCGCGCTCGATCTTCACCGTGTCGCCGACCTTGAGCTTGACGCGCGAGTTGGTCGCGATCTCGGCCCAGACCTGACCGTTGTCGAGCGTGACGATCAGCTCTCCGTGCGGCTTCGCGCCGAGCGCGCTGACCGTGCCATTGAGCTCACTCAGATCTTCGTGCCGGTCCGGTTTGATGTCGCCACGTGCGCCGAATTTTTGTTCGGCAGTGACTGTCCCCGCTGCGGGCTGAGGCGCTGCGGCCGCCGGCGCAGCAGGAGACGCAGCAGCAGGAGGCGCCGCTGCGACGGTTGCCGCCGGCGGCGGAGCTTTGCGCATGTTCGCGACGACAGCATCGAAGCAACGCAGACGCTGCGCATCGTCGGCTTCATCCGCGCATGCGAGCACCGCTTCGGTCGTCCGCTCCGCCGCTTTCGCAGGCGCAACACCCACACCCGACAACACCACCGCGCCTGCTGCCACCATTACCCAACGATTCATGCAAGTCCCTCCGACCTCATTTCAGTCTCGACGATCACACCGGCCGCCGTCAGCTGCGCGAGCACGGCACGCAGCTCGGCCGGGTCCGTGCTCGCATGGCGTGCGAGTGCATCGCCCAGCGAGAACAGACGCTGCCTCAGAATCCACTCGACGGTCGGATGCGTCGCGCCGAGCGCGATCTCGCCCTGGTCCGTCACTGCCACATAACCGCTGTCGCGTCGCACGACCTGTGCGCGCCGCGCGACGGAGTACCACGTCGCCGGCACTTGCGCAGGCAATTCGAACTCCGCGCGCGTGCCGGCCAGACCGCGCTGATGATTCAGCACGTCGGTCGCGAATGCGGGCGATGTCATCACGGCCTGGACACGCTGCGCGAGCGTCGCGAGCCGTTGCTGCAACTCCGCCGCATTGCGCGCGTCCGGCAGGTATTGACGGAACGCGCTCTCGGCAGTGACCGCCGTCTCCAGGAGCTTGAACAACGCGAGCCCGGTCGAGGGCGTCACGCCGAAAGAGACGTGCAGCGATGCCTGCGCACCCGTCAACGCATCGTGATACTGGCCGCGCGGCAGATACAGAATATCGCCGGGCTTCATCTCAGCTTCGAACAGCAGCTTGCCGCGACTCGCGGTGAGCCACTTCTCGATCTCTTCCCCGGGCGGCAGCGCCATCACTGGCGCATCGGCGCGCGATTCGTACACCCGCCAGGTTTTCTCGCCCTCCATCTGCACCGCGAACACGTCGTGCAGATCGAAGTGCGTCTGGAACGCCTGCACTCCCTTGAAGGAGCAATAGACGTTGGCGGCAACGCGCGCGGCGAACTCGCGCTCGAGCATTTGCGCGATCGACGCGACTTCCGGGCAGACGCGGTGCACGTGATTCGCAATCAGGCTCGCGCCGAGCCCGAGCAGCGCCTTGACCTTCGCCGGATCGGTCGGCGCCCTGGCGCCGGGGCGCAGGTCGGTCGTGTCGCAATAGTTGTCGCGCAGCGCCGCGCGATTCTTGAAAAAGACCTTGAGCGTGTCCTCGTTCCAGTACGGCGTGAGGCCGAGCACCTCGTTGAAACGTTGCCAGCTCAGCGCGGCCGGGCCCGGCGCCGCGCGGCGAATGTGAACCGGGCGCTTGCCGAAGTGCTGCGCTCGAAAGGCTGCCGCGTCGAAGGGTGCGATGAAGCTCGCGAAATCCGTCATGGCCGGCAACCTAGCATCGCCGCTTCGCGTAGTCACGAAGCGCCCGGCGCGAGTGAGCGTTGACACCCGTGACGCGCCGGTGTTTTCTTCGCGCCATGCAGCAGGATGAGGACGCCGGACTTCCGGTGCGCGCGGCATTGGCCCCGACCGGCCTGTACCTGGCGCTCCGCCAGATCGGTCGCGACGAGCTGCAGGACGCGTTCATGCAGGAGACGATCGCACGCGTGCCGGCCCAGGAGCGGATCGTGCAGGTCGCCCGGGAAGGTGTCCCGCTGGGCCGCGACACGGCGCCGGCGGGAATCGTGTTTCACGTCGCGCGCTGCGGCTCGACCCTGATCTCGCAGTCGCTGAAGCGACTCGACGGCGTGGTCGTCTACGCCGAGCCCCAGCCGGTCAATGAAATCCTCGCACCCCCGCATCGCTGGCCCCGCGCTGATACGGTCGCAGCGCTGCGTGCGTTGGGAGCCGCGTTCGCGCGCCATGCGCGCGGGCGCTACGTCCTGAAGCTGAGCAGCTGGAACACGCTCTATTGCGACGTGGTGGCGGAAGCCTTTCCGGACACGCCGTGGGTCCTGAGTTTTCGCGATCCGGTCGAGGTGGGCGTGTCGCTGCTTGCGAGTCCGCCGGGCTGGTTCCAGGGCACGGCGGAGGCGGCCCGCGGGCTCGCCACGCGCGTCGATCCTGACCATGCCGCGAAGTCGCGGGAAGAGTTCGTCGCGAGCGTCTATGGCGCTTTCTGCGCCGCAGCCGGCGGGCTCGACGCCGGCCGGGGACGGCTGGTGCCCTATGAATCGCTGCCGGCGGCGGTGTGGGACAGCATCGCGCCGCATTTCTCCCTATCGGTCGATCCCTCGCAACGGGACCGCATCGCTCAGGGGGCGCGGCGGCATGCGAAAGCCGCAATCGGCACGGCCACGGAGTTCAAATCCGACGTTGCCAGTAAACAGGACGCAGCCTCGCCCGAGCTGCGCAGGGCGATCGACGCGCTCGCGCGCCCGCAACTCGAACGCCTCCTGCGCCTGCACGCAGCTACAATGCCGCGGTGAATACTTCATCCGTCGATCAGACCATCCGCACCGCGCGCGATCTGCTCCAGCGCGGCCGGATTCAGGAGGCGCAGACGCTGTCTGCGCAGGTGACTCAGGCGAACCCCGGCATTGCCGCCACCCTGCTCGCCATCGAGGTCGAGGAGGCGCGCGGGGACGCCGCCCGGGCGCTGGAGATCGCCAACACGGCGCTCGCGCGCGATGGCGAGCATCCGATCCTGCATTTCAAGCGCGCGCAGGTTCTCATGGCCCTGCGCCGCCGCTCCGAGGCATTCGTCGCCGGCGAGCGGGCAATCGAAATCTCGCCGCCGGATGCGGATCTGCTCGAGGCCGTAGCGGCGATGTACCTGCAGTCGAATGACGCCGCGCGTGCCAAGGCACTGCTGTATCGAGGTCTCGAGTTCGCTCCCGATGCGCCGACCTTGTTGTATCGCGCGGCGCTCAGTCATTTCTATCTGAACGAGCTCGCGGAGGCGGATGCGTTGTTGGTGCGCGTGCTCGAGATCGCGCCCGGCAACGGCTATGCATGGCACATCCGCGCGCAGCTCGCGACGGCGAAGACCGATGCCAACCACGTCGCCGAATTGCGCGCGGCGGCGGCTCGGCCGCGGGCGCGCGAGATCGATACGATGCTGGTGTCCTATTCGCTCGCGAAAGAGCTGGAGGACCTCGGCGAGTATGCGCAGTCGTTCCAGACGCTGCTGCAGGCCAATCGCATCAAGCGCGGCACGTTGACCTACGACGTCGCGAACGACGTCCGCGCAATGGACAACGTGATGGCGCACTACACGGCGGACGCGATGCAATCGCTGCGCGGCGGTGACGAAACGCCGGGGGCGATCTTCATCGTCGGCATGCCGCGCACGGGTACGACGCTGGTCGAGCGGATGCTCGGCAATCACTCCGCGGTCACGTCCGTCGGCGAAGCGGTGGACTTTCCGGAGGAAATGACGGCTCAGGCGCGCGCCGCGCATGCGCGCGTGGGATTGACCGACACCGACCTGCTGCGAGCCTCGCTGCAGATGGACTTCGCGGCACTGGGCCGCAACTACCTGAAGGCTGTGCGCGATCTCGCCGGCGGTCCGCGCTACACGATCGACAAACTGCCGTTCAACTTCCGTTACGCCGGCCTGATCCACAAGGCGTTGCCGAAGGCCGCGATCGTGCACCTGACGCGCGATCCGATGGATACCTGCTACGCGGTGTTCAAGACGCTCTTCATCAATGCGTATCACTTCTCCTATCAGCTCGATGAGCTCGCGGAATACTTCGTCGCCTATCGCCGCATGATGGATCACTGGCATACGGTCATGCCGGGCGTGATCCTCGACGTGCGCTACGAAGACCTGGTCGACGATCCGCAGACGCAGAGCCGGCGGCTGCTGGAGCATTGCGGTCTGCCTTGGGAGGACCAGGTGCTCGAGTTCCACCGCTCGACGAAAGCATCCACGACCGCGAGCGCAGTGCAGGTGCGCAGACCGATCTACAAATCATCCGTGCAGAAGTGGCGTCACTTCGAGCGCGAGCTGCAACCCGTGCTGCGCCGGCTGCAGGAAGCCGGGCTCGTCGACGCGGACGGCAACGCCCTGCGCTGAGTTCGCCCAGCCATGAAGCTCCAGCATCCCTTCCTGCAATTGCCTCTGTCGTTCGATGCGGCGGCGCTCGCTGCCGAAGTCGGCGCGATCGCGGAGTCGGACTGGCGGCCGCATCCGCAGGGCTATCCGGGCAACGATGCGCTCACACTGATCACGACCGGCGGCGATCCTGAGAGCGATGCAGTCGCCGGCCCGATGCTGCCGACGCGGCATCTGGAGCGTTGCCCGTATCTGCAACAGGTTCTGCATAGCATCGGAGCGACATGGGGTCGCACGCGCCTGATGCGCCTGTCCGGGCAGGCGGAAGTCACGCCGCACGTCGACGTGAACTATTACTGGCGCGAGCGCGTGCGCGTGCACGTGCCGATCGTGACGCAGCCGACGGTGCGATTCAGTTGCGGCGACGCCGAGATCAACATGCGCGCCGGCGAGTGCTGGCTGTTCGATACCTGGCGCATGCACAACGTCGTCAACGATCATTCGCTGCCGCGAATTCATCTGGTGGCCGACACGGTCGGCGGGATCGGCTTCTGGCGGCTCGTGGCGCGAGCACGCCCGCACACGCGCATCGGCACGGATTGGCAGGCGACGTTCGTTGCGCCCGATCCGCAGTCGCGACCGTCGCTCGACTTCGAGTCGGAGAACGTGCCGGACGTGATGACGCCCTGGGAAGTGCGCGCACATGTCGCATTCGCGCTCGCAGAGACGCCGCAGCATCGAAACATGCCGCCGATTCAGCAGCGGCTGCTGACGTTCGTGCGCGACTGGCACGGGCTCTGGTCCGCGTATGGCGAACGGCAAGAAGGCTGGCCGCGCTATCGCGCCCTCCTCGATGCGGGGCGGCGCGATCTGGTTGCGCTCGGCGCTTCGGACGTCGCGCTCGCCAACACGATCGGGCTGATGGCGGCGCTCGACGGCTGGGTCTTCAACGTCGCGCTCGCCGATCGTCGCAGCAGCGCGGATCCCGAGGTCCGGCAACGTGTCGGCACGGCGCAGCCGGCGCCGGCCGGCGACCCGGTGTTCGATCGCCCTGTGTTCATCGTCAGTCCGCCGCGCTCCGGTTCGACGATGCTGTTCGAAACGCTGGCGCGAGCGCCGGGTGTGTTCACGATCGGCGACGAGAGTCACCAGCTGATCGAGGGCGTGCCGCAGCTCAGCCCGGAGTCACGCGACTTCGAATCGAATCGCCTGCTCGCGGCGGATGCGACGCCCGCGATGACGGAAACGCTGCGGCGCCGCTTCTACGAAGCTTTGCGCGATCGTGAGGGCAGCGGGCCGCAGCCCGGTCAGCTCGTGCGCATGCTGGAGAAGACGCCGAAGAACTCGCTGCGCGTGCCGTTTCTCACGCGCGTGTTTCCGCAGGCGCGCTTCATCTATCTGTATCGCGATCCGCGCCAGGTGCTCTCGAGCATGATCGAGGCGTGGACGACCGGGCGGTTCCGGACGTATCCGCAACTGCCAGGCTGGACCGGCGCGCCATGGTCGCTGCTGCTCGTGCCGGGCTGGCGCGAGCTGATCGGGCGGCCATTGCACGAAATCGTCGCGACGCAGTGGAACACGGCCACGCGGCTGCTGCTCGATGACCTCGAGGCATTGCCTGCCGACCGGATCACGATCGTGCGCTACGACACGCTGGTCGCCGATCCTGCCGCCGAGATCCGCAGGTTGTGCGCGGCCACAGGACTCGATTGGGACGAGCCCGCGCTCGCGCTGCGTTTGTCGAAATACACGGTGTCGCCGCCCAGCGCCGACAAGTGGCGGCGCCACGCCGCCGAGATCGAGGCTGTCCTGCCCTCTCTCGCCGACAAGTGGCGGCGCCACGCCGCCGAGATCGAGGCTGTCCTGCCCTCTCT
>DATEKT010000268.1:0-10735 GCA_035277305.1 Steroidobacteraceae bacterium
AGGCCGCGAAGCGCTGCTGCGGCTGGTCGAAGCGGCGGACGTGCTGGTGCACAACTTCCGTCCCGGCGTGCCCGAGCGTCTCGGTATCGATTTCGAACGGCTCAGTCGCCTGAATCCGCGCCTCATCTACTGCGCAGTCACGGGCTACGGCGAAACGGGGCCGCTGCGCGAGAAAGCCGGCTACGACCAGGTGCTGCAGGCGATGAGCGGCATGTGTGTGCTCCAGGGCAAGCACGACGGCGCGCCGGAAATCGTGCACGGCTCGATGGTCGACTACTACGCAGCTGCGCTCGTCGCAGCGGGCGTTGCTTCAGCGCTGTTCGAGCGCGAGCGCAGCGGGCAGGGTCAGTTCGTCGGTGTGTCGCTGCTGCGAAGCGCGCTGACGATGCAGTCCGCGCGCATGATCTGGGCCGAGGGCGAGGCGCTCGATATCTGGCGCGACATGCGCTCGGGCGGCATCACCGGCCTGCATCCGACGCGCGAAGGATACCTGTACCTGTCGGCGAACACGCCGCATTTCTGGCGCGCGCTGTGCGAGAAGACCGGCCTCGGCGAGCTCGCGAACGATGTGCGTTACGACACCGTGCGCAAGCGGGCACAACACGCGGCCGAAATCCTGCCGAAGCTGCGCGCTGCGTTGATGACGCGCACGGCGCTGGAGTGGGAGCAATTGTTCGGCGACGAAGTGCCGTGCGCGATGGCGCGCCGGGTCGAAGACATGTTCGATCATCCGCAGGTGCTCGCGGAGGAGATCGTGGCGCAGATCGATCATCCGACGCTCGGCAGCTATCGCGGCGTCGCGCGGCCGATCAAGTTCGGCCGCACGCCCGGACCCGAGCCGTTCGCTGCGCCGGCGCTCGGTCAGGATACGCAAGCCGTCATCGGACGGCGGTTGCGGTGACTGCGCTGCGCAGCTAGCCTGCGCAGCCTATGCATCTACCCAGACCCGTCGCGATTGCGCTGCTCGGTATTCTCGCCTGGGCGCCGCCGCTGGCCGCGGCCGAGCCCCCGCATCCAAAGCTGATCGTCACCCTCGTCGTCGACCAGTACTCCGCCGATCTGTTCAGCGAGTACCGGCCGACGTACGACCCGAAAGTGCAGGGACTGGCGCGGCTGTCGGGAGGCGTGGTGTTCCCGCACGGTCACCAGGGTCACGCGGCGACCGAGACCTGTCCCGGCCATTCGACGATCCTGACCGGCGCGCGTCCGGCGCGCACTGGCATCGTCGCCAATGACTGGCAGGTGACGACGCTCCCACGCACCGATAGCGGACGCGAGAGCTTTGCGGTCTATTGCGTCGAGCAGCCGGGCGAGAAGGGGAGCGACGCGCGCAAGAAAGTCATTTCCGTGGATTCGCTGCTGGTGCCGACGCTCGGCGATCGCATGAAGGCGCACGATCCAGCGACGCGCGTCGCGGCGATCGGCGGCAAGGATCGGGCTGCCGTGCTGCTCGGCGGCCACGATGCGGACCTGACGCTGTGGTGGACCGACAAGGGATTCGTAACGTACGTGGGCAAGGAAGCCACGATTCCGAAGGAGATCTCCGAGCGCGTGAACGCCGGCGTTCGCAGCTCGTATGGACAACGAACGGCACCCGCCTTGCCGCCGCAGTGTGCGGCGAAGACTCAGCGGGTCTCGGTCGGTCTGGCGTCCGTCGGCACGCTCGCGCCGACGGAAGCGAATTCCCGGCGCTGGCGGGCGACGCCCATGATGGATTCATTCACCGTCGACGCAGCGCTGGCAGCGGTCAAAGCGCTCTCGCTCGGGCAGCGCAAGTCGATCGATCTGCTCGCGGTCAGCTTCTCGGCCAATGATTACGTGGCTCACTACTTCGGCACGGAAGGGCCGGAGATGTGCGCGATCCAGTCCGCGCTTGACAGGAGCGTCGGCAGGCTGCTCGCCGCGCTCGACCAGACGCGCGTGCCGTACATGGTCGTGCTCACCGCGGATCACGGCGGACTGGATATCCCGGAGCGCAACGGCCCGCGTGCGTTGCCGGCAGCGCAGCGCATCCGTTCGGACGTTTTCCCCGCCAGCATCGGCGCAGCTGTCGGCAAGGAGCTCGGCCTCGACGGCACGGTGCTTCTCGGCGGCGAAGATTTCGCCAACGATGTGTTCCTGAGCCCCGACGTGCCCGCGGACAAGCGCGTCGCGGTGATCGAAGCGGCGCTTCGCAAGTACAGCGCGCATCCGCAGGTCGAGAAAGTGTTCACCAGGAACGAACTGATCTCTGCGTTGCCGCCGCTGACGCCAGTCGATGAATGGACGCTGCTCGACCGCGCCAAGGCCAGCTTCAATCCGCTGCGCTCGGGCGACCTGGTCGTGCTGCTCAAGCCGTACGTCACGATCTATCAGCAGCCGCGCAACGTCGACACGGACTACATCGAGTCGCACGGTTCGCCGTGGGGCTACGACCGGCGCGTGCCGATCGTGTTCTGGTGGAAGGGCATCAACGGATTCGAGCAGCCCGCGGCGGTGGAGACGGTCGACATCGCGCCGACGCTCGCCTCGCTGATCGGTCTGAAAGTCCCCGCGAGCGAATTCGACGGGCGGGTGCTGCAGATCGTCCGATGATTCGCCGATCTCGCGAACGACTCACGCCAGCGCCTGCTTTACACGCTCGGCATTGAACGGCAGCGCGCGCAGGCGCACGCCAGTCGCATCGAAGATCGCATTCGCGATCGCGGGTGCGATCGGCGAGGTCGCCGCTTCACCGGCTCCCAGCATCGGTTGCTCGGGACGGTTGATGAGCGTGATCGCTATCTCCTGCGGAACGTCCGCGAAGCGAACGATCGGATAGCCGCTCCAGTCGAGGCTCGTGACCGAGGTGGCATCGAACTGCGCTTCTTCGAGCAGCGCGCGGCTCATCGCCTGGATGACGTTGCCCTCGATCTGGTTCTTCACGCCGTCCGGATTCACGATCAGTCCACAGTCGTGCGCGATGGCCATGTACGGCACGCGCACCTTGCCGCTTGCGCGATCGACTGCCACATGCACGATTGCCGCCACGTACGCGCCCGAGTTGTTGTAGTGGACGAATGCAACGCCACGTCCGCTGGCACTCGCTGGGGAACGCGGGCTTGGCCGCGCATCCCAACTCGCGAGCTTCGCCACTGCTTCGAGCACGGCCGTCGCGCGCTCATCCTTGAGGTGGCGGATCCGGAACGCGATCGGATCGGCGTGCGCGCGTGCCGCCAGCTCATCCATGAATGACTCATTCGCAAACGTGTTCGCCGGCGAGCCAAGTCCGCGAAAGGACGAAACTCGCAGGGCAGGCGAGCGACGCAACTGGTGCAGCACCGTACGCTTGTTGGCGAACGCGTAAGGCGAGTCGGCGTTGAAATTCGCGCCGACCTCGATGGGACGCGCCGGCTTGTCGAGCTGCGCTCCCGCCAGCAGGGCGCCGACCGAATCGCCCGAGGAGCGATTGACGTGCGAAGGGCTCCACACCTCGTAATCCCAGGCGACGACCTCGCCGCTCTCTCCGAGACCGCCCTTCACCGCCATCAGCATTGCCACACCTTTGGGCTCGTTGCCGTGCTCATCGTGACGCATCCACTGCACGCGGACAGGTTTTCCCGCGAGTTGCGACAGCAGCGCGGCATCGGCCGTGCAGTCGTCGGCGCCGTTGTGTCCGTAGCAGCCCGAACCTTCCGTCCAGATGAGACGCACGGCCGCGGCCGGCAATCCCAGCAGGCCGGCAACACTGTCGCGCAGGTTGAACGAAGACTGAGTCGGCGACCACAGCGTCGCCCGATCGGCACGCACGTCCGCTATCGCACACGAAGGACCGATGGATGCGTGCATCTGATGAGGCACGTAGTACTCGGCGGCGAGCTGAGCCTGCGCTCCCTGCAAGGCGCTCTCGACAGCGCTCGTGTCGCTGACGGCCTTGTCCTCGGCCGGTGCGGTGCGAAGTGCAGCAGGCAGATCTTTCATCGCCGGCAGCGCGGGTCCGGTACTCCATTTCACGCTGAGCTTGCGTGCAGCGCGAATCGCATCCTCTTCACGTTCGGCAACGATGCCGATGAAGCTGCCCTTGCGCAGGACACGCACGTCAGCCGACCGGCCCTCTAGCGTCGACTCATCGACGCTCTCCGCCCTGGCGCCCGGCGAGGGCGGGCGCACGACGCGACCGTGCAGCATGCCGGGAGCTCGCAGGTCATGAACGTAAGGATGATGTCCGAAGATTTTCGCGGGCAGCTCGACACGCGGCACCGGTTGGCCGACGACGCGCAGCTGCGCCTGAGATTTCGGTTGTGCGTCCTGTTGCAACGGCTGATCGAATTTGCGGCCGCCGATCAGCTCGGCATACGAAACGCTGCGGGCGTTGCCTGTGCGAACCGCACCGTCCTTCACGGAGAGCTGATCGACGGGCACACGCAAACGAGTTGCTGCCATCGCGAGCAGCATGTGGCGTGCGGAAGCCGCCGCTCGTCTGACCTGCGCGCCGCCGCGGGCAACTGAAGCGCTACCGACGGTCGGACCCTGGTTGGGACACGCTTGCGTGTCCCCCATTACGACGTTGATGCGCTCGACAGGCACATCGAGCTCATCGGCGACCAGCTGGGCGAAGGCGGTTTGCACGCCGGTGCCCAGCTCGACTTTGCCGCTGCACAGAGTGACCCTGCCGTCGGCAGCTATCGCGAGCCACGCATCGATTGCTTCACCCTGTGCGGCGGCCGCAGCCTGGCCGAACGCGACGCGCGGCAGACTGAATGCAACCACCAGCGCGCCGGCACTCTGCAGCAGCTCGCGACGTGTGAGACTCATGTTGCACTCCCTGCCGCACGTCGAACGGCACGCAGGATGCGCATGTGGCTGCCGCACCGGCACAGGTTCCCGTCGAGTGCCGCGCGCACTTCGGCGTCCGAGGGCTTCGGTCGCTGCTTCAGCAGCGCCGCCGCGCTCATCACCATTCCGGCAATACAGTAGCCGCACTGTCCGGCCTGTTCTGCGACGAACGCTGTTTGCAGCGCATGCGGTTTCGCCGACGTGCCCAGCCCTTCGATAGTTGTGACTGGTGCCTGCACGGCCGATACCGGGAGCATGCACGAGCGTGCCGCGGCATCGCCGACATGTACCGTACAAGCGCCGCATTGGCCCAGGCCGCAGCCGAACTTCGTACCCGTGAGGCCGAGCTCGTTGCGCAGAACATAAAGCAGCGGCGTGTCGCTGCTTGCAGCAACGGTGTGTGGCTTGCCGTTCACGGTGATCGTGATCGTCACGGGACCCCCTTCGGTGGCGCCGGTCATTGTAGCCGCGAAACAGTTCGCACCCGAGCAGTCATCGACTACACTGGCGTTCTTCCCAAAGTACTGTGCTATGAAAGACTTAGATCGCCGCGTCAGCGTCGCTCCCATGATGGACTACACGGACCGGCACTGCCGCTACTTCCTGCGGCTGCTGAGCCCGAGCGCGTTGCTCTACACCGAGATGATCACCGCTGCCGCGATCGTGCGCGGCGATGCCACGCGTCTGCTGGAATTTGATCCGGCAGAGCACGCAGTGGCGTTGCAGCTTGGCGGCAGCAATCCCGATGAGCTGGCGCGAGCCGCGCGCGCCGGAGCGGAGTTCGGTTACGACGAGATCAATCTGAATTGCGGCTGCCCGAGCGATCGCGTGCAGAGCGGCCGCTTCGGCGCGTGCCTGATGGCCGAGCCGTCGCTGGTTGCGGAGTGCGTCGGTGCGATGCGCGCGGCCGTGCAGCTGCCGGTCACCGTCAAATGCCGCATCGGCATCGAACCGATGCCGCACACCGCGACCGATGCCTATGAGTTTCTCGTGCGCTTCGTCGAAGCAGTCGCAGGGACCGGTTGCTCGGTGTTCGTCGTGCACGCGCGCCAGGCGGTGCTGAATGGACTGAGCCCGAAAGAGAATCGCGAGATTCCGCCGTTGCAGTACGACGTCGTGAAGCAGCTGCGTGCGGATTTTCCGGCGCTCACCTTCGTCGTCAACGGCGGCGTGCGCACCCTCGAAGATGCGATCGAGCACCTGCAGCTGTTCGATGGCGTGATGATCGGGCGCGAGGCGTATTCGAATCCGTACCTGCTCGCGCTGCTGCACCGGGCGGTGGTCGACCCGCAATGGCCGCTGCCCTCGCGCGAGGAGATCGTCGAGCGTTATGTTCCCTATGTGCGCGATCGGCTCACGGAAGGCCACCGCCTGCGCTCGATGGTCCGGCACGTGCAAGGCTTGTACGCCGGCCTGCCGCGGGTCCGCTCGTGGCGCAGATTCCTGTCGGAAGGCGCTTCGGCGCCCGATGCCAGCGCCGAGCTGCTGATGCACGCGTTGCGTATCGTGCGCGCCGCGGCCTGATTCCCGCGCGGACACGAAATTTTCCGTCGGCCGCGGCAAAAACCGGCCGCGGGCTCAGCATACTTCAGTGATGAGCCGGCCGACCCCAAAGCACGAAAGCCAGCTGCAGCGGGAAAGCGCAGAGCGCGTCCGCGCGTACATCGCCACGCTCACGCGCGCCGAGTTTCAGGACCTGACCCGCCGCCTCGTGCTGTATGCCGCTCGCCTGTTGCGCGGAGGCAGTCTCGATCATCACGCGTACGAAGTCGTGACCGGCGCGATCGATCTCGCGCTGGACGGCACCCGCATCTGGGATCCGCTCGCGTGTCCGTTCGACACCTTCATCTTCGGCGTGGTGCGCTCGCGCGCCAGCGCCTTGTGTCGCTCGATAGCTTCCCGGCTGGTGCGCATCGCCGCGCAGCTGCCGCAGGAGGACGACGATCCGGCCGACCTGCTGGAGCGCTTCGCCGACGAGAGCCTGCAGGCGCACACCGCATTGAGCGTCGAGCAGGAGCGGGAGCTCGAAGTGCTGATCGCGAGCGTGGCCCGCATCGACGTCACGCTCGCCCGGATCCTGGTGCTCGCGATCCACGAAGACATGTCGAACGCGGAGATCGCCCGCGAGATGAATCTGCCGGTGCGCGTCGTCGAGAACGGCAAGAAGCGGCTGCACCGCGCGGTCAGAAAAATGTACGAGGACGAAGACGCGCTGGCATCCGCCGAAAATGGCAGGGGACGGCATTGACCGAGGAAAGAGCCATGTCCGGAAAAGAGCCGCACTGGGATGCCGCGTCGGCAGACGTGCTGATGGAGTATGTCAGGCGTGCGTCGCCGCAGTTCGTCGAGGCGGAGCTCGACCGGCTCGGCCTGCTGGGAGCCGCGGATGAAGCGGCGGCGAGGATTCGCGGGAACATCGTGGCGCCCGTGGGCCGGCGCGCGCACGCCAGCGTCTGGATGGTGGCGCTGGCGATGTGCGCCATGCTCGGCGTGCTCGCGGAAACATTGCACGTCGGTGCGATCAACGTGCTGCCGGAGGACGACGGGACGTTCATGCAGCTCGCCGGACCCACGTCGGAGTGGTGACGCGCCCGATGAACTGGCGCATCAAGCCGCTCGCAGATCTGTTCGCTGCAGCCGCAGACAAACCGCTCAAGCGCTCGCTCGGTGCTTTTCAGCTGACGATGCTGGGTATCGGCAGCGTCATCGGCACCGGCATCTTCGTGCTGTCCGCGGAGGCGGCGCAGAAGGCGGGGCCGGGCATGATGGTCGCCTTCGTGCTCGCGGCGCTGACGTGCGCCTTCACCGCATTGTGCTATGCCGAGCTCGCGTCGATGGTGCCGCTGTCGGGCTCCGCGTACACATATTCGTACGTGGTGCTCGGTGAGCTCATTGCCTGGATGGTGGGCTGGGCCTTGATTCTCGAGTACGCCGTCGCCGCGAGCGCGGTCTCGGTCGGCTGGTCGAACTACTTCGTCGGACTGCTGGAGCGCACGCTCAGCATCGACATTCCGGACGCACTCACGCGCGGTCCCGCCGTCGGCGGCGTGCTGAACCTGCCAGCCGCAGCGATCGGATTGCTGATGACCGGTCTGCTCGTCGTCGGCACACGCGAGAGCGCAACCGTCAACGCGGTGCTTGCGACGATCAAGGTGGGAGCGCTGGTGCTGTTCGTTGCACTGACGTTGCCGGCCATGCAGGCAGACAACTTCCAGCCGTTCTCCCCGAACGGGTTTTTCGGCGATGCTTCCGGCATGGGTATCGCCGGCGCAGCGGCTTCGATCTTCTTCGCCTACATCGGCTTCGATGCGGTCTCGACCGCGGCGGAGGAAACTCGCAATCCTCAACGCAACATGCCCATCGGCCTGATCGGCAGCCTGGCGGTGTGCACGGTCTTTTATCTGCTGGTCTCCGCGGGCGCAGTCGGTTCCGTTGGCGCGGATCCGGTCGTCGATCCAGCGACTGGAGTAGCGTTCGAGCCGGGCAGCGCCGGCCTCGCAGCTGCCTGCGCAGTGCCGGCCAATGCCAAAGCATTCGCGTGCAGCCCGGAGCCTCTTGCTCACGTCATCAGCCAGCTGGGCTGGCGCACGGCTTCGCAGTTCGTCGGTCTCGCTGCCTTCCTCGCGATGCCGGCGGTCGTGCTGATGATGCTGTTCGGCCAGACGCGCATTTTCTTCGCGATGGCGCGCGATCGATTGCTGCCGTTCAACGAGTCGCTGACCCGCATCCACCCGAAGTTCAAGACGCCCTACGTGGTGACGTTGATCACCGGCATCGGCGTCACGATCTTCGCGGCCCTGTTTCCCGTGGGCGTCCTCGCGGACATCAGCAACAGCGGCACGCTGTTCGCCTTCATGACCGTTGCCTCCGGCGTAATCATCCTGCGCCGTCGCGATCCGCAGCGACCGCGGCCGTTTCGCACGCCGGCGATCTGGCTCCTCGGCCCGCTAGCGCTGGGCAGCTGCGTCTTCCTGTTCTGGTCGCTGTCGTTGCGCACCAAGACGATGTTCGTCTGCTGGACGCTGGCAGGACTGGTCGTCTACGCGCTCTACGGGTATCGCAAGAGCCCGCTGCGCGCGACCGTTCCTTAACGCTGCTTGTTCTCTTCCGGCCCGACCCGGCCGAAATCCCCGCTCTTGCTGGCCGCCATGTACGCGGCTACCGCGTACGCGGCGACGACCTGGTTCAGCGTCTTGCCGTCGACCAGGGACAGCGTGTCGTTGACCGTGTGGTGGTTGTCGAAGTAGGTCGTCGCATCCTGCGACAGGTCGAGGATCGGCACGCCGAGCGCGCGCAACGGGCCGAGGTCGGAGCCGCCGTGCGCGTCATTGCCGCCGGCTTCGAGCGCCAGAGGTTTCAGCACTTCGCGAATCGCATCGACTGCCGGTACCGCAGCTGGCGCCACCGCCGATTGCACTCTCCACACAGCGCCGGCGCCGATGTCGGCCTCGGCTGCGAGCACGTGACGCGTCGCTTCGTCGCCGACGAGTCGCGCGTACTCGTTCGCGCCGGACAAACCGAATTCCTCGTTGGCGAACAGCACGACGCGCACGGTCCGCGACGGCTTGCGCTCCAGCCTGCCGATCAGTCGCGCCGCTTCCATCACAATCGCAACTCCGGCGCCGTCATCGATCGCACCCTGACCGAGGTCCCACGAGTCGAGGTGCGCGCCGAGCAGCACGATCTCGTTGGCGCGATCGCTGCCGGGGATTTCGCCGATCACGTTCGCGGACCAGCTCGACGGCAACTCGCGAGCGGTCGACTTCACGCGCAGGCGCACCGGCTTGCCCGGCTTGAGCCAGCGATCGAGCTGATCCGCGTCCGGATTCGACAGCGCGAGCGCGGGAATGCGCGGCGCGTCGACGCGATAGCGGGTCGTGCCCGTGTGCGCATGTCGCTCGTCGGACGTGCCGACCGAGCGGATCAACACCGCGACCGCGCCGAGCTGCCCGGCCGCGCTCGGACCTTCGGTGCGGATCTTCACGGTCGCGCCGTAACCCGAGCCATCGCGGGCCCGCTCCATGCGCTGATTGATGAACACGATCTTGCCGCCGACCGTGGCGGCGGGTAGCGCGTTGAGCGCATCGAGCGACGCGACTTCGAGCACCTGGGCCTCGACGCCTTCCTCCGACGTTCCGACGCTGCCGCCGAGCGCGACGGCGACGAGCGGCTGCGGGACAGGGCCGGCGAGCGTCACCTCGGCGTGACCGCGCACCCAGCGCGGCACCAGCACGTCCTGCGTGCGCACGTTGGAGAAGCCCAGGCTCCCGAGCTTGTTGAGCGCCCAGCGCACGGCGGCCGCGTCGCCGCTCGAGCCCGCGGAGCGCGGCCCGACTTCCGTCACGAGCGAGGTTACATGTTCGTAAGCTGACGTCCCGGACAGCGCCCGGTCGCGCAGCGCCGCGGCAGTGGCGAGCTGCTGCTCGTTCCAATCGGCGCCGGCGGCGAGCACCGGCGCCAGCACTGCACACAAGGCCAATGTCGGCACCTTCACGCAGCGAACCACAATCGACATCGGAAACTCCTTAATTCGCCGGCCCCGCCGGGTAACCCAAGGTTATGTCGCGTTGTATGTATAATGCCAACGCCCCCGGCAGTGCGCCCCCGACCTGCGGCGGTGAGAGACTGAAGAGGTCATGGGAAAAGACATAGAACTCGCCATTCTGTTCGCCGATGTCGTCGGCAGCACGCGCATCTACGAGGTCATGGGCGACCTGCGCGCCCGGGATATGGTCCTGACCTGCGTCGAGATCATGCGAGCGGCCACCGAGCAGAACCATGGAACGGTGATCAAGACGATCGGCGACGAGATCATGGCGACGTTCCCGACGGCGAACGACGCGCTCAATGCGGCGAGCCGCATGCAGCACGACATCCGCATCCACTCCGAGCTCAAGGTCGAGGGGCAGCCGATCGCGATCCGCATCGGCGGGCACTTCGG
>DATEKT010000269.1:0-7794 GCA_035277305.1 Steroidobacteraceae bacterium
CCGTTCCCGAACTACAACCGGGCCATGCAGTTCTTCCGCGACAACCAGGACGCGTTCGAGATCAGCGACGAGGATACGATCGCCGAATCGTTCGGCGTCGACTACCGCGTGAAGGAGACGGTGACCGCCGGCTACCTGATGGGCCAGCTGCAGGTCGGCAACGCGACCTTCATCGCCGGCGCGCGCGTCGAGCAGACCGACACGGACTTCGACGCCTTCGACATCGTGTTCGTCGATGGCGACGCGCCGAATCCGCCGCCGGAAGTGCACGGCAACAAGAAGTACACCAACGTGCTGCCCGACCTGCTGATGACCTGGGCGATCCGCGACGACCTGCTGCTGCGCGCGGCGTGGACCAACACCATCGGCCGGCCCTCGTACGAGCAGAACGTGCCGTTCCGCATCTTCCAGATCGAGGAGGATGATCCGGACGTGTTCGAGGGCGAGATCGAAGCCGGCAACTCGGACCTCGATCCGCTCGAGTCGATGAACTACGACGTCGCGCTCGAGTGGTACCTGGAGCCGGCGGGCCTGCTGTCGGCGGGCCTGTTCTACAAGGACATCGACAATCCGATCTTCAACCGGGTGCAGGTGCTCGAAGATGCGGAGTTCGAAGGGCGCTTCTACTCGGAGCTCGCCGTGCAGCAGTTCCAGAACGCCAGCTCCGGCAACATCGTCGGCGTCGAGCTCGGCTTCCAGCAGCAGTTCACCGGCTTGCCGGGATTGCTGCGCGGCCTGGGCATATCGCTGAGCTACACCTGGACGGACAGCGAGGCCGAAGTGGACGTGCTGGGCGCTACGCGCAAGGTGCCGTTCTTCCTGCAGTCCGAGCACATCGGCAACATCGCGCTGTTCTACGAGCTCAACGGCCTGGAGCTGCGTCTCGCCTACGCCTATCGCAGCGAGTATCTCGACACGATCGGCGACACCGAGGCTTCCGATCTGTACGTCGACACGCACGGGCAGCTCGACTTCAAGGCGAGCTACAAGTTCACGAAGCAGGCCGAGGCGTTCATCCAGTGGCAGAACATCAACGACGAGCCGCTGCGCTACTTCAGCGGCGACCGTTCGCGGATGGCGGAGAACGAGATCTACTCCTGGAACATGCTCGCCGGCATGAGCTTCAAGTTCTAGAGGTCGACCTTCCGCGAGAGGATTTCGCCGCTGCGGCGGTCGACGAGCAGCTCGATCTTGCGGCCCTGGGCGTCGCGGCCTTCGATCTCCGCGACGTGATCGCGCAGCTCGATCTCGCGGATCGTGATGCCCTGCGCGGTCATGCGGCTTTCGAGGTCGCCGAGGCTGAGCGGCGAGGCCGTCGTCTGGGCGCCGGCGGTCGCGGCCAGGAGTGTGAGCAGGATCGGGAGTTTGTGCATGGCAGCTCCTTGGGTTGAGTCCGGGTACGGCGCAACCCTAGCGCGCGGCCGCTGACGCCAGCCCGGTCCTGCGCGTCAGGAGGGTGTCAGGTCGAGTGCCGCACCATGGCACTATGCGCGCCATGCAGACCCTGAAAATCTTCCTGACCGGAGCGTTATGCGCCGCCGCGTTGGTGGTGGCATCAGTCGTCGCCGACGACGACGCCAAGCACGCGCGCGAGCACGACGCGATTCGCGCAGCCCTGCAGCGCGGTGAAGTGCTGCCGCTGCAGCGCATTCTCGCGATCGCGCAGGAGAAAGTGGCGGGGGATGTCATCGAGGTCGAGCTGGAGAGCAAACATGCCGCGCTCGTCTACGAAATCAAAGTGCTCACGCAGAGCGGCCGCGTGCGCGAGGTCAAGATCGACGCGCGCAGCGGTGCTGTGCTGTCGGTAGAGGACGACTGAGTGCGAGCGTTGGTGGTCGAAGACGAGCGCGAGGTCGCGGACGACCTGGCGCGCGCGTTACAGGCCGCGGGTTTCATCGTCGACGTTGCGGGAGACGGCGACGACGCCTGGTTCCGCGGCGACACCGAGGACTACGACGTCGCGATCCTCGATCTCGGCTTGCCGCGCATCGACGGCTTGTCGGTGCTGCGCCGCTGGCGCGACGGCAATCGCCAGTTCCCCGTCATCGTCGTCTCCGCGCGCAACGACTGGACCGAGAAAGTCGCCGGCATCGAAGCCGGCGCGGACGATTACCTCGGCAAGCCGTTCGAGATCGTCGAGCTGGTCGCGCGCGTGCGCGGGCTGATTCGGCGCGCCGCCGGCCGCGCGTCTCCCGCGATCCGCGCCGGCAAGCTCATGCTCGACACGCATCGCATGTCGGCGACGTACGCGGGCCGTCCGGTCCGCCTGTCGCAGCTGGAATTCCGCTTCCTGCATTACATCGCTCATCAGGGCGGACGTGCCGTTTCTGCGGGCGAGCTCGCGGAGCATCTATACGGCACGGCCGAAGCGGGCGATGCCAATGCAATCGAAGCGCTGGTCGTGCGGCTGCGGCGCAAGATCGCACCCGAAGTGATCGAGACGCGGCGCGGCTTCGGATATCTGTTGCCCGGTGACGAGCAGTGAAAGCGCGCTCTTTGCGCGTGCGGCTGCTGCTGACTGCAGCGGTCGCGATCTTCGTTGCGCTGGCCGCCGCCTGGGTCGTGATGACCTTGCTGTTCGAGCGTCACATCGAGCGGCGTGTCGAGGCGGACCTGATCCGCGACGGCATGCAGCTCGCGGCGAATCTCTCGATCGGACCCGATGGTGCGCCGCTGCTGAGCCGTGAGCCCGGCGACGCGCGATTCGCCGAGCCGGCGAGCGGTGTGTACTGGCAGGTGACGACGGCGCGCGGCAGTTTGCGCTCGCGATCCTTGTGGGACGAGAGCTTGCCCGGCTCCCGCGATGCGCGTGCGCGCGACTGGACGACGCGCTTCATCGTCGGTCCGTTCGAGGAAGAACTGCTGCTGGTCGAGCGCGTCGTCAAACCGGAACGCGATGGACCTGCGGTGCTGCTGCAAGTCGGCTTCGAGAACAAGGCTCTGCGCGAGGCACGCCGTGAGTTCGGAGCGGAGCTGGCGCTGTTCCTGGTTTTGCTGTGGATGATTCTGTCGGCAGCGGCCTGGACGCAGGTCGTTCTCGGCCTGCGGCCGCTCGGTCACGTGCGCGATGAAGTCGAAGCGCTGAAGCGCAATCCACGCGGGCGGCTGAGCAGCGCACCGGCGCAGGAAATCGAGCCATTGGTGCAAGCGATCAACGAGCTGGCCGATGCGCGCGAGAAAGACCTGGCGCGTGCGCGGCGCAGAGCGGCCGATCTCGCGCACGCGCTGAAAACACCGCTCGCCGCGATCTCTGCGCAAAGTCGTCGTGCACGACAGGCCGGCGCTGCGGAAGCTGCCGATGGTCTGGAGCGCGCAGTTCAGGCGGCGAGCGCTGCGGTCGATCGGGAGCTCGCGCGCAGTCGAGCCGCCGCGATACGTGCGACGCCGGGGGAAGTGAGTGCTGCGGCGCTGCCGGTCGTCGAGTCTGTTGTCGCAGTGGTCGAACGCGCGGAGCTCGTCGCGCATGTTGTTTTTGCCGTGAATGTGCCCGCGGAGTTGACGGTCCCGGTCGCGGCGGAAGACCTGCTCGAATTGATGGGCGCAGTGATCGAGAACGCAGCCCGCTACGCGCGGCGGCGGGTGCAAATCGAAGGCGGAGAGTCGGCGGAAGGACGCGTGCTGACGATCGAAGACGACGGGCCCGGGATCGACCCAGCGCAAATGGCGGATGCATTGACGCGCGGCGCGCGGCTGGACGAGGCGGGTGGCGGTCATGGCCTCGGGCTCGCGATCGCGCAGGACCTGGCGGAGGCGACCGGCGCGCGGCTCGAGTTGACGCGCTCGGAATTCGGCGGCCTGAAGGTTTCGATCCTGTGGCCGCCGTCGCTGACGTCAACCTGACGCAGGTCGCGCACTGCTCGTCAGCCATTCGGGCGCAGAGTGGTCGCATGAAGCTTCGCTTTATCGCAATCGCATGCCTGGTCGGTCACGCGAGTCTGGCGCTCGCGGCGGAGTCGCAGGTCGCGTCGCCGATCACGTCTTATCCCGCCGCGTTCTTCGACAGCGTGCAACCGTCGTCGGCGTTCGACATGCTCGCGCTGCTGCCGGGCTACGACTTCAGCGAAAGCGACAGCGATGTACGCGGCTTCACGGGCGCAGTCGGCAACGTATTGATCGACGGCGCGCGGCCTGCGGGCAAGCAGGAATCGCTTGAGACTCTCCTCAGGCGTATTCCGGCGACTGCGGTCGAACGCATCGAGCTGATCCGGGCCGGCGCACCTGGCATCGATATGCAGGGCCAGACCATTCTCGCCAACATCGTGCGCAAGCAAGAGGCGCAAACGCGCGGCGCATTCGAAATGGGTTCAGCGGTCTACGAGCGAGACCGGCATGCGCCGCGCATCGCTGCCGAAGCTTCCCGCCGCACGGATCGCAGCCTGGTCGAGCTCTCGGCGGCCGCGTATGAAACCGTCGACGATGAGCACGGCGCGGGCAGCCGGCGACGCGTCGCCGCCGATGGCACGCCGCTGCGCGATGCGATCTGGACGCAGGATGAAGGTGAGCGCGTGCGCGAAGCGGCGGCTGCCTACGAGCGCGACCTCGCGGGCGGGCGACTGCGTCTGAACGGCTCCCTGCAACGCGAAACGTTCGGTGCGGACATCGACGAGAACACGACGATTCCGCTCGGGGAGCGCAGCGCGGTGCGCGAATTCCAGGACGAGCACAACTCGGAGTTCGGCGCGCATTTCGAGCGACGCTCCGAAACGGGACGGCAGGAGGAGCTGCTGGCGATTCATCGCACCTCGCATGAGGACGGCGGCGAGCGCGGCGTCGACGACGATGGCGTCACGCTGTTCCTGCAGGATTTGTCTGCCTCGGAATCGATTCTTCGCGGCGTGCTGCGCTGGCGCAGCGGTGCGGTTGCGATGGAAAGCGGTTTCGAAGGAGCGCTGAACGTGCTCGACAGCAGCAGCAGCCTCGATGAGAACGGTACGGCTGTGCCGCTGCTGAATGGCACGGTGCGCGTGGAAGAGCAGCGCGGCGAGTTGTTCGCGAGCGCGAGCTGGCCGTTGAGTGCAGCGTGGCGCATCGAAGCCGGCTCGCGCTTCGAGTACTCGCGACTCGTGCAGAGCGGCGACAGCAACCTGAGCAAGTCGTTCTTCTTTCCGAAGCCGCGCATCCTGCTCACGTGGTCCGCGACCGAAAAAGACCGGGTGCGGTTGCTGCTGGAGCGCGAGGTCGGACAGCTGGACTTCGAGGACTTCGTCGCCTCCGCGTCGCTCTCGTCGAGCACGGTGACTGCCGGCAATCCCGATCTGGAGCCGGATCGCACCTGGCGGCTGGAAGCGGCGTGGGAGCGTCCGGTCCTGCAATCCGGCGCGCTGCTGCTCGCCGTACGTCACGAGCGCATCCAGGATCTGGTCGATCGCATTCCGGTGATCGCGGACGAGCCGTTCGATGCAGTCGGCAACATCGGTGACGGCCGGCGCAACGAAGCGGAGATCAACCTGACGGTGCCGCTCGATCGGTTCGGCATCCGCTCCGGCTTGCTCAAGGCAGTCGTGTTGTGGCGTCACAGCGAAGCAACTGACCCGACGACAGGCGAGAAGCGACCGATCTCCGAGGACGTGCCGCGCGAAGCGACTATTCACTTCAGTCAGCAGCTGCAGCGATTGCACGTACGCTGGGGCGTCGATGCGACGCTGGCCAGCGAGGAGCGCGAGCATTTCTTCGATGAAGTACGCGTCGAGCGCTACGGCACGATGCTGAACCTGTTCGCGCAGTACGAGCCATCGCCGCCGTGGAGCATCCGCTTGTTCGCCAACAATCTGACGGACCGCAACGCGGTGCGCGAGCGCACGATCTATGACGGTCTGCGCAACTCCAGCCCGCTGCGCTATGTCGAGACGCGCACGCTGGCGATCGGTCCGTACTTCGGCGTCACCGTCCGGCGCACGTTCGGCAACTAGGATGATGCCGCAGGTCATGAGAGGGTTGCGGAGGTGCCAGGGCCGGAAAGGATCAGAAGAAAATTTTCTTTCTCTGGAATCTGCCCCCTTCTTCCTTGGCGATCTTGGCGAGAGATAGTTCCGGGTACTTGAGTTGCCCTCGATCGAGCCGCAATTGCCACGCCTTGGTTGCCGCCCACTTGACCCACCTCCGCAACCTCGCGACTGTCTCGCACCGCCGCCTGTGTACTCAGCATGGCGTCCTGGCGGGCTTGACGCTGCCTCTAGCTTGCATTGCGAGACCTACTGTGGAATCTTAAACCGATGACCGGTGCTGCCGAGATTCCGCGTCGCGATACCTGCGTGGTCGGGCCGTTGCTCGAGCGCTGGGCGCGCGAGCAGCCGCAGCGGAATTTCCTGGAATTCAGCGACGGCAGCGCCTGGACGTTCGCGGACATGCGAGCGCGGGCGCTGCGCGCGGCGGCCGCTCTGCAGCGTCTCGGCGTCAAACGCGGTTCGCATGTGCTGTCGTGGATGCCGAACGAACGCGAAGCGATTCTCGGCTGGTTCGGCGCCAATCTGCTTGGCGCGGTCCATGTGCCGCTGAACACCGCGTATCGCGGGGCAATCCTGCGGCACGCAGTCGCGCTGTCCGACGCGAAGGTCATGATTGCGCACGCGAGTCTGTTGCCGCGGCTCGAGCGTGAATCTCTCTCGTTGCTGGAGCACATCGTCTGCGTTGGCGGATCTCCGCCCGCGATCGACGGGCCGCGAGTGCATGCATCCGATGTGCTCGATCGTCCCGGAGCCGCCGAAGCCGAGCAACCGGTGCAGCCGTGGGATGCGAACTACATCATTCTGACTTCCGGCACGACCGGTCCTTCCAAGGCCGTCGTGTGCACGTACATTCAGGCGTGGGCCGGCGGCGCGATGGCGATGGATTATTTCGCCCAGGAAGATCGCCTGCTGGCGAATCTGCCCTTGTTCCACGTCAGCGGCGCCGGCGCCGTGATGGATCGTCTGATCAAGGGTGGCACGTGCGTGCTGTACGACGGTTTCAAGCCGGAGTCGTTCTGGGACACCGTGCGCCGTTTCAATATCACCGGCTGTTGCCTGGTCGGTGCGATGACGCGGTTCCTGCTGAATCAGCCGCCGGGCAGTGGCGACCGCGATCATCCGTTGCGCGCAGTGATCACCGTGCCCTGGAATCAGGACTCGCTCGCGGTTGCGCAACGCTTCGGCATCGAGATGCACACGGCGTTCAACATGACCGAGCTGGCGACGCCGATCCGCTCGCAGGCGAATCCGCCCGTGCTCGGCACCTGCGGTCGCGCGCGCACGGGCGTCGAGTGTCGCGTGGTCGACGAGAACGACATCGAGGTCGCGCCGGGTGCGGTCGGCGAGCTCATCGTCCGCGCATCGCGGCCTTGGGAAATCACGCAGGGTTACTACAAGAATCCGGAAGCGACCGTGCGCGCGTGGCGCAACGGCTGGTTTCATACCGGCGATGCGTTTCGCCGCGACGCGGACGGCAACTTCTTCTTCGTCGATCGCATGAAAGATGCGATTCGCCGGCGCGGCGAGAACATCTCCTCGTTCGAAGTGGAATCGGAAGCGTGCGCGCATCCGGACGTTCGCGAGGCTGCGGCGATCCCGGTGCCGAGCGAGCTGGGCGAGGACGAAGTGATGCTCGTCGTCGTGCCGGTCGCGGGCGGGCTGGATCCGCTAGCGCTATTGCGTTTCATGGAGCCGCGCGTCGCGGCATACATGCTGCCGCGATACATCCGCATCGTCGCCGAGTTGCCGAAGACGCCGACGGCGAAAGTCGAGAAACATCGCCTGCGCAGCGAAGGCGTCACTGCGGATACGTGGGATCGGGAGGCGCACGGGGTTACCGTGCGCCGGG
>DATEKT010000270.1:0-3376 GCA_035277305.1 Steroidobacteraceae bacterium
TGGTGCGCGTCTTGCGAAAGGTCGCAATGTCTGCGGCGATCAGCGCGGCGGCCAGCGATTCTCCGGGGTACGCCGCGATCGCTGTGCCCTCGAAGGTGAACTCTATCCGTTCGCTGGGGCGCTCGATGCCGCTCGAGGATATGCGCATGGCCGCAGGATCAGCGGATGTAGCTGGCGCCGTTGACGTCGATCGTCGCGCCGGAAAGCTGCCGGGCTTTGCCGGTCGCGAGAAAGGCGACGAGATCGGCAATCTCAGCCGGCGGCACCCATTCGCCCATCGCGAGCGAGTTGCTGATCTGTTGCTCGCCGCCGGATGTCGCGGCGAATTGCTCGGAAAGCCGCGTGCGCACCACGCCGGGCGCGATCGTGTAGGCAAGGATGCCGTCGCGTGCGTAAGCGCGCGCGATCGTTTTGGTCGCGGCGTGAATCGCACCTTTGGAAGCGCCGTAGGCAATCGTCGCCGGATTGGTGACGCCGCGCTGTGCCGCCCAACTCGAGATCGAAATGATCGTGCCGGCGCGCCGCTGTCTGTAGTGAAGCACGGCTTGCCGTAACAAGCGGGCGGGGGCGAGCACGTTGATCTGCAGCGTCGTCTCCCACACCTGGTCCCAGGTTTCGAGCGGTTCATCGACGCCGCCATTCCAGAGCATCACGGCGGCGTTATTGACCACGACATCGATGTGCCCGCGCCACGCGATCGCCTGTTGCCAGAGATCCTCCACCGCATCGAGATCGGCGAAGTCTGCCGCGATCAGCTTGATGTTCGCCGGCGGGATCGCGCGGCTCGCTTCCTCGGCGCCCGCGCGATCGCTGCCGTAATGCGCGATGACTGCGGCGCCGGCTTCGCCGAGCCGCCGCACGATAGCCGCGCCGATGCCCTTGGACGCACCGGTGACCAGCACCGTCCTGCCGTTGAGATCGTGCATTGCTGCTGGGGGCTCCGTCGTGCTTGCTTGACAACGCGAATGCTGTGAACAATTGTGCGCAGAACGCTCACCTCCGCGCAACGTCGTGTCGACACCTCACTCAATGGCAGAAAGCCGTCCCGTCGCAATCATCGGCGCCGGCAGCATCGGCGCAGCCTTTGCGCTGCTGTTCGCATCGGCGGGCCGGCGCGTCCACGTCTTCGATCCCAGCGCGGAGCAGCGGGACGCCGTCATCGAGCAGGTGGCAGCGAGCTGGCGCGATCTGCATTCCTTCCAGCTCGCACGATCCAGCGAAGCAGCCGTGCGCGAAAGCATCCGCGTCTTCGATTCTATGCGCGCCGCCGCAGCAGATGCCGACTACGTTCAGGAATGCGCGCCGGAGCAGGTGCAGATGAAGCGCGAGATCTTCGCGGAGCTCGACATCTGCGCGCCGCCGGATGCCGTGCTCGCCAGCGCATCGTCTGCGTTGCCGGTTTCGATGTTTGCACAGGGCTTGCGCGGTGCGAGTCGCTGCCTGGTCGCGCACCCGGGAAATCCACCCTTCCTGTTGCGCGTGATCGAGCTGGTCCCCGCTGCTTTTACCGATGCCGGCGCAACCGAGCGGGCGCGGTGCGTGCTGTCGTCGCTCGGGCTGAAGCCGATCCTGGTCCGCAAGGAGGTTGCGGGCTTCGTGTTCAATCGCCTGCAGGGAGCAGTTCTGCGCGAAGCTTACTGCCTGGTGCGCGATGGCGTCGCTTCGGTGGAGGACATCGATTGCATCGTGCGTGACGGACTCGGGCTGCGCTGGTCGGTCGTCGGACCATTCGAAACAGTAGATCTGAACACGCGAGGCGGCATCGCCAGCCACGCCGCAAAACTCGGCCCGGCTTACGCAGCGATGGGCGCCGAGCGCGGGCAGCACGATCCGTGGACACCCGAGCTCGTGAAGACGGTCGAAGAACAGCGCCGCGCCAAACTGCCGCTGGAGCGGTGGCCGGAGCGGGTGAGGTGGCGCGACCGCGCGCTGATGGCTGCCCTGGCAGCCCGCCGCGGCAGCTCGGAGGACTCCTCCGACTGACAAGAATTGTGCGATATGCAAAAGAATGTGCGCAGTGCGCCCAAATTCATTTGACACCGCAAGCTGCGCCCGCTCATTGTCTGCATCCCGAAACAGTGGGATCCGCAGCCCATGAAAAGAACGCGCTGGTCTTTGCTCGCAAGAATTCTCCTCGTGGCCGTGCTGGCGAGCGCCACGCGGTTGGCCGCAGCAGCGGATGCGGCAGGCCCGCCGCAGGGCAAGGGCACTCACGCCGATCTCGTCGCGCTCCTCGACGAATTCCTGCAGTGGCAGGATCCGGCGCGCGCCAAGGGCAACAACGACGAGTGGCTGGTCGAGACAGCCGGTAAAGATGCCAGCGACTTCAGCGCTGCCGCTGTCGACAAGCGTCGCGCGAAGATGCAGGAGCTGCAGGCGAAGCTCGCCGATATGAACGTCGCCTCCTGGAATCGCAAACAGCAGGTCGATTATCTCGCCGTGCGCGCGCGCTTCGACCAGGAGAACTTCACGCTGAACGTTTCCAAGCCATGGTCGCGCGACCCCGGCTTCTACGTCGATCAGATGCTGCGCGTGACGTTCACGGACCTGCCGGTCAAGGGCGACAAGCTGAAAGCGGTCCGCAACGAGCTGCGCGCCATGCCGAAGCTGGTGGCAGGAGCGAAGGCGAATCTCACCGAAGTCGCCGCCGACTACGCGGACCTCGCGATGTTCAACCTCGCCAACGCCGACGGCGTGGGCCACGGGTTCCCTTATCGCGCCGTGCCGCCGCCGGGCATCATCGGCTGGTACGCGGATCTGCTCGGCCGCGCCGAGAAGCAGCAGCGCGAGCTCGTCCCCGACATCAAGGCCGCGAAGAAATCGGCCGAAGACTTCCTGGCGTGGATCAAGGCCAATCGCGGCAGCATGAACGGGCAGGCCGGCGTCGGACGCGAGAACTTCGACTGGTACGTGAAGAATGTCAAGCTGATGCCGTACACAGCGGACGAGATCCTCACGCTCGGCCACCGCGAGCTGGAGCGGCTGTGGGCGCTGTACGCGCTCGAGCAGCACCACAATCGCAATCTGCCACCGCTCGAGCTCTCGAAGTCGAAGGAAGAGTACGAGGCGAAGATTGCCGCGACCGACAAGCAGGTCCGCAAATTCCTGGTCGAGCAGGACATCATCACGATCCCGGACTACATCAAGGAGCTCGATACCAATGTGCCGTGGATCGTGCGTCCGACCGGCCCGAACTTCTGGGAGCAGATCCAGTTCCGCGACCCGCATCCGGATCACCTGCACGCGGTCATTCCGGGTCACCGCTTCGATGCCGTCGTCGAGCGTCACAACACAGATCCGATCCGCAGCAAGCTGACCGACGGCGTGCGCGTGGAAGGGTGGGGCGTGTACCTCGAGGAGGGCATGATGCACGCCG
>DATEKT010000271.1:0-19643 GCA_035277305.1 Steroidobacteraceae bacterium
TGATCGATGAAGCCGGCAACGCGCATCAGGTCGTGGTCGCGGGACTGGACGCCGACGCAGCGAAGGTGCGCTTCCCCGACACGATGCGCGACATTTCCATCGCGTCGCTGTCGCGGCTCTGGTACGGCGATTATCTGATCCTGTGGCGGCCGCAGGTCGCAGCGCCGCGCGCGCTCTCGGCAGGCATGCAGGGCGCGGGCGTGCGCTGGCTGCGCGCTTCGCTCAACACGGTTCACGGCAAGTCCGGCGAGGACGTTTCCAGCGACTACTACGACGAGGAGCTCGTGCGCATGGTGGAAGAGTTTCAGCGGCAGCATCGGCTCAACGTCGACGGCATCGCGGGCGTGCAGACGCAGATCGTGCTCGACACGCTCAACAACTCGGGCGGCGCGCCGCTCCTGGTTGCCCAGGCGCAGGACAGCCCGGGGGCCAGCTGATGAGCTTCATCCTCGACGCGCTGAAAAAATCCGAGAACGAGCGGCAGCGACAGGTCGGACCTTCGCTCGCCGACGTGCAAGTGAGCCAGCGCCGCACGGACAAACCTTGGTGGGTCGTCGCAGTCGGCGCGCTGCTGGTGCTGAACCTGGGCGTGCTGCTCGTCGTGTTGATGCGCGACGGCGATGCGCGGTCGAGCGCACCGCCAGCTGCAACACAGCCAGCAACGACGAATGCGCCGGCGGCGACCGATGCACGCCCCGGCACGCAAGCGCCCTTGCCGGCGAGTGCGAGCCGCATGCCGCGCGATAATCCGCCGGTCGATGCATCGACGAATCCAGCCGTGCACGCGCTTGCCGATGAAGCCGGCACGTACGATTCGGGCGTTGCGCCCGACGCAGATCCGCAGCTCTCCGCAGCCGCTACCGTCCCGGAAGGTCCGCCGATGGTGCGGCCGATCGAGGCGCCGGCAGTGGCGCCGGCAGCCATTCAACCCGCGCCCCAGGCGCAAGTTGCGCAGGACCAGGAGGTGCTGCCGACGCCTCAGAGTCTCGCGGCGAGCGGCACCGCCCTCCCCGACATGCATCTGGACATCCATGTCTACGCTCCGAAGCCGGCAGACCGGTTCGTGTTCGTGAACATGCGTAAATACACGGAAGGCCAGGCACTTAAGGAAGGGCCGACGCTCGAGCGCATCACCCCGGACGGCGCGATCCTCAACCAGCACGGGCTGCGTTTCCTGCTCCCGCGCCAGTAAGCCGGCCCAGCTCGGACAATAATTTTATTTTTGACACTGATTTATCTGTTGACACAGTGTCAACAGCGGCGTAAGGTGCGGCCCATGTCGTACATCGCCGAACGCCGCCAGGAAGAGAAAGAACGCCGCCGCGAGGAAATCGTGGAGGCCGCCGAAGATCTCTACCGCGAGATGGGTTGGGACGCAGTCACGATGGACAGCGTCGCCCGCCGCGCCCGCCTGAGCCGCGCGCTGGTGTACGTGTACTTCAAGGACAAGCAGGACCTGCACTTCGCGATCGCGGCGCGCGCCCTGGATATGCTCCACCAGCGCTTCACCGAAGCGGCGGGTCGGGCCCGCGCCGGCATGGACAAGGTCGAGGCCTGCGGGCGCGCATACATGGCGTTTGCGCAGGAATTCCCGCATTTCTTCGACGCCTGCGCGCGCCTCGAATCGCAGATTCCGGACGGTTCGGAGCCGAGCCCGCAGCTGGCCCCCTGCATCGAATGCGGCAAGCGCGTGCACGACGTCGTCGTCGAAGCGCTGGCGACCGGCCAGCGTGACGGCACGATCCGCGCGGACATCGGCGACCTGCAGGTGGTCTCGCGCGTGCTGTGGGGCTTCATGCACGGCCTGATTCAGATTGCGATCACCAAGGGCGAGCCCTTGGCGAAGCAGGGCATCAGCGTTCAGCAGCTCTCGCAGCAGGCGCTGCAGTTGATCCGCCAGGGCCTGGCGTGTGGATTGAAAGGCTGACAGATATTTTTTTGGGCAACTTTTGACAAGTGTCTAATCTCTAAATCGACTTCTAACACCTCAACGTCTGTAACTCAAAGTAAGGAGAATGACCATGACTTCCCTCAAAGAGCGTTTCTCGAATGCCGTCGAGTCCCTGTTCCTCGGCTCGATCCTGGTGTGGTCCGTGTTGGCCGGCGCTGCCGCTGTGAGCAACCCGCTGGCGACCCACGAGCCGCGCGGCACGGTCGAAATCCACGCGCTCGCCGACGCCGGCGTCTAAGCGTGCGATCGTGGTACGCAACCTGGTCCTCGGCTGCGTCGGCCTCACGGTATCGCTCGCGGCGTTCGCCCAAGGGGCGCGCGAAGGCGAATTCGATACGGTGGTCGAGCGCTACGTAGCCGAGGGCCTGCGCAGTAATCTCTCCCTGCAAAGCCAGACGCTCGAAGTCGAGCGTGCCGCGCAGGCGCTCGCAGCAGCGCGGGCCCGATTTCTTCCGGAAGTTTCCCTGCAAGCCCGTTACACGCGCGCCGAAGGCGGCCGCGAGTTCTCGATCCCGATCGGCACGGCGCTCAACCCCGTCTACTCGACGCTGAACGACCTGCTCGCCGCGCAAGGCCAGCCGGCGCAGTTCCCCCAGATTTCCGACGTCACGGTGCAGTTCCTCCGCGAGGAAGAGCAGGACACGCGCGTGGTCGTGCGTCAGCCGCTCTATGCACCCGCGATTCCCGCAGCCGTGCGCGCGCAGCGCTCGCTCCTCGATGCGAGCAGTTTCAACCGCATGGCCGTCGCGCGCGCCTTGCGCCGCGACATCACGATTGCCTATGTCGACTGGCTCAAAGCCCGCAGCTCGGTCGAGATCGTCGCCGCCAGCCGCGAGCTGTTGCGCGAGAACCTGCGCGTCAACGAATCGCTGTTCTCGAACGGCAAGATCACCGAAGACCAGGTGCTGCGTGCGAAGGCCGAGCTGCTCGCCGTCGAGCAGCAGCAGCGTGAGACCGAAAATCTCGCGAGCCAGGCGCGCAGCTTCTTCAACTTCCTGCTCAACCGACAACTGCTCGCGGACATCGAAGTCTCCGCGCCGCCGCTCTCGCCCACCGGCGAGGAAGGCGCGCTCGAGCAATTGTGGTCCGCGGCGCTGAATCGCCGGCCGGAAGTGTCGCGAGTCGATGAGCTGCGCAAAGCCGCGGAACAGCAGGTTCGGATCGCGCGCAAGCAGAAGTGGCCGACCCTTTCGCTCGGTCTCGATGCCGGCACGCAGGGCGTGGACTATCGTTTTGGCGATGGCTACAACTTCGGCACGGCGTCGCTGATCTTTACGTGGCGGCTATTCGATGGCGGCGGCGACTCGGCGCGGGTGCGCGAAGCGCGGGCTGCGGAACGCCAGGTCGTGCTGCGGCAGGAGGAGATCGCTCAGCAGATCCGCCTCGAAGTGCAACAGGCTTTCGATCGCCTTGCGACCGCGCGCGACTCGCTCGCAACTGCTGCTGCACGCGCGGATGCCGCTCGCGCCGCATTTCGCATCGCCAGCCGCAAGCGCGACGAAGGCGTCATCAGTCAGGTCGAGTTCATCGATGCGCGCAGCGCACTGACCGGCGCCGAGCTCAATCACAACGTCACCCGCTTCGATGTGCTCGCGCGCCGCGCCGAGCTCGAATATGCGACGTCCACGGGCGACATCCCGCTGGATCCGGGAGCCTGATCATGCGTCCGTCCACTCTGATCGTAACTTTCGCGTGCGCAGTGCTGCTCGCCGGCTGCAACAGCAAAGCAACCGAAGAGGCTCGCCCCGCGACGCCCGTGCGCATCGCCGCAGCCAGGACGGGACCCGCGGCGCCTTCCATCCGCACCAACGGCTTGCTCGCGAACAAGGACGAGATTCGTCTCGCGTTCAAGGTCGGCGGCGTCATCCGCAGACTCGCGGTCTCCGAAGGCGAGCATGTGCGCAAAGGCCAGCGCCTGGCCGAGATCGAACAGACCGAGATCAACGCGCAGGTCGAACAGGCCCGTCAGGCGCACGAGAAGGCGAAGCGCGACGTGACGCGCGGCGAGCGCCTGTTCGAAGACAAGGTCATCAGCCTGGAACAGCTGCAGGATCTGCGCACGCAGGCAGCGGTGGCCGAAGCCGGGCTGAACTCCGCGGAGTTCAACTGGAACTACGCCGCCATCGTCGCGCCGCGCGACGGCACGGTGCTGCGCCGGCTCGCCGAAGAGCGCGAGCTCGTCTCCGCCGGCACGCCCGTGCTGGTGCTCGGAGCGCAGGACAAGGGATTCATCGTCCGCACCGGCCTCGCGGATCGCGAGATCGTGCAGGTCCGCATCGGCGACACCGCACTGATCCGGCTCGACGCGCTGCCTGACGCGACGCTCAACGGCAAAGTGACCGAGATCGCGAGCGCGGCCGATGCCGCGAGCGGCATGTTCCGCATCGAAGTGACGCTCGATGCGACCGACCTGCCGCTCAAGAGCGGCCTGGTCGCAAAGCTCACTGTCGTGCCCTCGTCGGCGAGCGCCGGCTCGCGCGTGTACGTGCCGATCGGCGCGATCGTCGAAGGCGACGGCCGTACCGCGCGCCTGTTCGTGCTCGAGAAGGACCATGTGCGGCGCTGTGACGTCGAAGTCGCATTCATCGAAGGCGACAACGTCGCGCTGACGAGCGGCGTCGAGGCCGGCGAGCAGGTCATCACCGACGGCGCGCAGTACCTCGAAGACGGCGAGCAGGTCGCGATCGCCGAGCCACTCGCCGAAGTTCGCACGAGCGGCAGGCGCGGGGGGCTGCAATGAGCCTGCTCGAGTTTCCGATCCGCCGCTACCAGTTCACCCTGATCGCGTTCGCGATGCTGGTCGCGGTCGGCATCACCTCCTGGCGTGCGATCCCGCGCCAGGAAGATCCTTACTTCCCGATCGCCATCTTTCAGATCGTGGTCGCCTACCCCGGCGCCGAGCCGCAGGACGTCGAGCGGCTGGTGGTGAAACCGATCGAGGACCGGCTGAGCGAGCTGGACGACATCAAGAAGATCGAATCGCACAGCAACGACGGCGTCGCGGTGATCCTGCCCGAGTTCTACTCGTCGGTGGACACCGAGAAGAAATACGACGAAGTCGTGCGCGAAGTGAACGCGCTGCGGCCGACCCTGCCGCCCGAGCTGACGAAGCTCGAGATCAAGAAGAGCAATCCCGGGCTCGTCAACATCGTGCAGCTCGCGCTGGTGTCGGACGACGCGCCCTATCGCGAGCTCGAGGACTATGCCCGCGACCTGAAGGACACGCTCAAGACGCTGGATGGCGTGCGCACCTCGGAAACCTGGGCCTATCCGGCGCGCGAGCTGCGCGTTGCGCTCGATCTGCCGCGCATGGCGGAGCTGCGGCTTGCGCCGAGCCGGGTGTTGCAGGCTCTGCAGAGCGAGAACGCGAACATCCCGGGCGGCTCGATCGACGTCGGCAGCCGCGTGTTCAGCCTCAAGACTTCCGGCAGCTACCAATCGCTCGATGAAGTGCGCGACACAGTCGTTGCAGTCGCCGACGGGCGCAGCGTGCGCGTTCGCGACATCGCCGCAGTGAGCTGGGACACGCAGGAGCAAACCTACATCGGTCGCTTCAACGGCAAGCGCGCGGTGTTCGTGACGGCGAACCAGAAGGACGGCTACAACATTTTCGAAGTCCGTCAGCGCATCCTCGCAGCAGTCGATCGTTTCGAGACGCAGCTGCCGAAGCGCATTCATCTCGAGCTCGGCTTCGACCAGTCGGAGAACGTCGAGCATCGCCTCGACCGCCTGCAGGACGACTTCGGTATCGCAATCGCGCTGGTCGCGATCACGCTGTTGCCGCTGGGCCTGCGCGCTGCGAGCGTCGTGATGATCTCGATTCCCCTGTCGCTCGCGATCGGCGTCTCGGCGCTGTACTTCCTCGGCTTCTCGCTCAACCAGATCTCGATCGCCGGCTTCGTGGTCGCGCTGGGCCTGCTGGTGGACGACTCCATCGTCGTCGTCGAGAACATCGCGCGCTTCCTGCGCGAAGGCCACACACGCACGCAGGCGGCGATCCTCGCGACGCGGCAGATCTTCGAAGCGATCGTCGGCTGTACCGCCACGATCATGTTCGCCTTCCTGCCGCTGATGATGATCGGCGGCACGTCCGGTCAGTTCATTCGCGTGCTGCCGACCGCCGTGCTCGTGACCGTGGGCGCTTCGCTGCTGGTCGCGCTGACGATCATCCCGTTCCTCGCCAGCCGCTTCTTGAAGGAGCGCGAGGATGCGCACGGCAATCGCATGCTGCAATGGATTACCGGAGCGATTCATCGCTTCTATCAGCCGCTGCTGCACCGGGCGCTGGCGCGTCCGAAACTGACGGTGTGGGCTTCGCTCGCCGGCTGCCTGGTCGTGATGCTCGGCGTCGGCGGTCTCATCGGCTTCAGCCTGTTCCCGAAGGCCGATACGCCGCACTTTTTGATCACCGTCGAAACACCCGACGGCAGCAGCCTCGCCGAGACCGATCGCGCGCTGCGCTTCGCCGAAGACAAGCTGCGCGAGCTCCCCGACCTGCAGTCTTACTTCTCGAACCTCGGGCACGGCAACCCGCGGATCTACTACAACGAGACCGGCAACGAGGGCGACAGCAGCTACGCGGACGTGTTCGTGAAGCTCGCGAAATACGATCCGGACGATACGCCGCGCGCGCTCGACCAGCTGCGGCGCGAGCTGGAGAAGTATCCGAACGCCCGCATCCACGTGCGCGAGTTTCGCAACGGTCCGCCGATCACCGCACCGATCGCAGTGCGAGTGATCGGAGCGGACCTCGATCGCCTCGACGATCTGGCCGGCAAGGTCGAGAAGATCATCGCGGCCACGCCGGGCACTCGCGACGTCGACAACCCCGTGCGCATGCGCCGCACGAACCTGAAGCTGGAGATCGACTCGCACAAGGCCGCACTGCTCGGCGTGCCTTCCGTCGAGTTCGATCGCGCGGTGCGTCTCGCAGTGGCAGGCATTCCCGCGGGCGAGTTCAAGGACAGCGACGGCGAGCAGTACGACATCATGGTCCGCACGCCGATCGATGCGCGGCCGGACGTGCGTGCGCTCGATCAGGTACGCGTTGCAACGCTCAACGGCGAAACCCTGCCGCTGAGTCAGCTGGCCCGCGTCGAGTTCACCTCGGCGCCGACCGAGATTCACCGCTGGAACCGCGAGCGCGCCGTGACCATCAATGCCGACGTGAAGAGCGGCTACAACACCGATCGCGTGACCAAGGCCGTGCTCGACCGGCTCGACCAGATGCAGTGGCCGCGCGGATACTCCTACGTCCCCGGCGGCGAGCTCGAAACTCGTACCGAGAGCTTCGGCGGCCTGCAGTCCGCGTTGATCATCGCCCTGCTCGGCATCGTCGCGATCCTCGTGCTCGAGTTCGGCAACTTCAAGAGCACGCTGATCGTGCTCACGGTCGTCCCGTTCGGCATCGCGGGCGGCATCCTGATGCTCGGACTCACCGGCAACACGATCTCCTTCACCGCAACCATCGGCTTCATCGCACTCGTCGGCATCGAGACCAAGAACTCGATCCTGCTCGTCGACTTCACGAATCGACTGCGCGCTGAAGGCGTGCCGCTGGATGAAGCCATCGAGCGCGCCGGCGAAGTTCGCTTCCTGCCCATCCTGTTGACGAGCGCAACGGCGATCGGCGGCCTGCTGCCGCTGGCGCTGCAGAACTCCGCGATGTACTCGCCGCTCGCGTGGGTGATCATCGGTGGACTGATCTCCTCCACCTTCATCGCCCGTATCGTGACGCCGGCGATCTACAAGCTGATCCCGCCGGCGATCGATGTGCACGCAACGCAGGCGACGGCGCCGGGCGCACACGTCGTACCCGCGACCGGCTGATCCTGCTTGTTCCCGAACCCCCTTCGCCCTCCTCACGGAGGGCTTTTTTTTTGCACGTCGTTTTTTGACCGCGCAATACGATCTAACGAGCACAGTGGGGTTGTTTCCGGGGCGTAATCGTGGTCTGGCGTGTATTGGCTATAGGCATCGGCCTCGTGGCGCCGCTGGTCGCGCACGCCGAAATTGCGGAAGAGTTCGACGTCATCGTCGAGCGCTATGTCGCGGAGAGTCTGCGCAGCAACCTCGCACTGCAGGGCGAGACACTCGAGGTCGACAAAGCAACGCAAGCGCTCGCCGCCGCGCGGGCCAGGTTCTTCCCGGAAGTTTCGCTGCAAGCCCGCTACTCGCGAGCTGACGGCGGCCGTGAGTTCACGATCCCGATCGGCACGCAGGTCCAGGGCATCTCGGTGCCGTTCCTGCGACGCGAGGAACAGGACACTCGGGTCGTCGTACGCCAGCCGCTGTATGCACCAGCGATTCCAGCGGCCGTGCGCGCACAGCGAGCGCTGCTCGATGCGACGAACTTCAATCGCATGGCCATCGCACGCACTCTGCGACGGGACGTGACGATTGCGTACCTCGACTGGCTGAAGGCTCGCAGCGCCGTCGAGATCGTGTCGGCCAGCGAAGCACTGCTGCGCGAGAACCTGCGTGTCAACGAATCGCTGTTCGCCAACGGCAAGGTCACCGAGGACCAGGTGCTGCGCGCCAAGGCCGAGTTGCTCGCGGTCGATCAGCAGCAGCGCGAGAGCGAGAACCTCACGACGCAGGCACAGAGCTTCTTCAACTTCCTGCTGAATCGCGACTTGCCGGCGTCGATTCAGTCGTCGTCGCCGCCGGCCGAGACCGCGTGGCGCAATGGCGCTCTGCCGAATCTGTGGACGCAGGCTCTCGACCGGCGTCCCGAGATCGGACATGTGGATCAGCTGCGCCGCGCCGCCGAAGAGCAGGTGACTGTCGCCCGGAAACAAAAGTGGCCGGTACTGACGCTGGGCCTCGATGCCGGCACGCAGGGCGAGCAATACGGCTTGGGTGATGGCTACAACTTCGGCGTCGCCTCACTGGTTCTCACCTGGCGCCTGTTCGATGGCGGCGGCGACTCGGCGCGCGCACGACAGGCCCGCGCGACCGAGCGCCAGCTCGTGCTCCGCAAGGAAGAGATCGCGCAGCAGATCCGCCTGGAGGTTCAACAGGCGTTCGACCAGCTGACGACCGCGCGCGACTCGCTGACCACCGCGGCCGCACGGGCCGATGCCGCGCGTGCCGCGTTCCGCATCGCCAGTCGCAAGCGCGACGAAGGCGTCATCAACCAGGTCGAATTCATAGACGCGCGCAGCGCGCTGACCAGCGCCGAGCTCAATCACAACGTCACCCGCTTCGATGTTCTCGCGCGCCGCGCGGAGCTCGAATACGCGACCGCCGCGGGCGATCTGCCTTTCGATCCAGGGGTCTGACCATGCGCACTTTTCATCTCGCTCTCATGCTTGCTTCCGGAACTGTCGCCGCGGGCTGCAACAGCGTCGCGAAAGACGAGCCGACGCAACCGACGCCGGTCAGCACTGCCGTCGCGACCACGGGCCCGGCGGCGCCGTCGATCCGCACCAACGGTCTGCTCGCGAACAAGGACGAGATCCGGCTCGCCTTCAAGGTCGGCGGCGTCATCAAACGTCTCGCCGCCGTCGAAGGCGAGCAGGTCCGTCAGGGCCAGAAGCTGGCAGAGATCGAGCAGGCCGAAGTGAATGCACAGGTGGAACAGGCGCGACAGGCCGCCGAGAAGGCAGCGCGCGACGTCGCGCGCGGCGAGCGCTTGTTTGCCGACAAGGTCATCAGCCTCGAACAGCTGCAAGACCTGCACACTCAGGCCGCGGTGGCCGACGCGGCGCTGAACTCTGCGCGATTCAACTGGAACTACGCCGCCATCGTTGCGCCTCGTGACGGTACGGTGCTGCGCCGGCTCGCCGAAGAGCGAGAACTGGTTGCGCCCGGCGCGCCGGTATTGGTGCTCGGCGCCCAGGATCGCGGCTTCGTCGTCCGCGCCGGGCTCGCCGATCGCGAGATCCTGCAAGTGCAGCTCGGCGACGCCGTACATGTGCGGCTCGACGCGCTGCCCGAAGCAACGCTCGACGGCAAAGTGACCGAGATTGCGAGCGCCGCAGACCGCGCGAGCGGCATGTTCGATGTCGAAGTCGCCGTCGACGGCGCAGCGTTGCCGCTCAAGAGCGGATTGGTCGCGAAGCTCACGATCGTGCCGTCGTCGGCCAGCGCGAGCTCGCGCGTCTACGTACCGATCGGCGCAATCGTCGAAGGCGACGGGCGCAATGCACGCCTGTTCGTGCTCGACAAAGACCATGCGCGGCGCCGCGACGTCGAAGTCGCCTTCATCGAAGGAGCGACCGTGGCGCTGGCCGGCGGCGTCGAGCCGGGCGAGTACGTCATCACTGCCGGCGCGCAATACCTCGAAGACGGCGAACGCGTCGCGAGCGCGCGCCTGTGAGCTGGCTCGAGTTTCCGATCCGCCGTTATCAGTTCACGCTCGTCGCCTTCGCGATGCTGGTCGCGCTCGGCGTCACTTCGTTCCACAACATTCCGCGCCAGGAGGATCCGCATTTCCCGGTGGGCCGCTTCCGGATCTACGTGCAGTACCCGGGCGCCGAGCCGCAGGAGGTCGAGCGGCTGGTCGTGAAACCGCTCGAAGACCGGCTGAGCGAGCTCGACGACCTGAAGCGCATCGAGTCGCGCAGCACCGACGGCGGCGCAATCGTGATCCCGGAGTTCTATTCCTTCGTCGACACGGACAAGAAGTACGAAGAGGTGGTGCGCGAGGTCAGCGCACTGCGTCCGACGCTGCCGCCGGAGATCACCGGCCTCACGATTCAGAAGGTCAATCCGGGGCTCGTGAACATCGTGCAGTTTGCGCTCGTGTCGCCGGATGCACCGTATGCCGAGCTGGAGCAATACGCTCGCGACCTGAAAGACATGCTCAAGACCGTGGACGGCGTGCGCAATGCGCAGACCTGGGCGTATCCGGAGCGCGAGTTGCGAGTCGCGCTCGATCTGCCGCGCATGGCGGAGCTGAAGCTCGCGCCGGGTCGCGTCTTGCAGGCACTGCAGAGCGAGAACGCCAGCATTCCGGGCGGTTCGATCGACGTCGACAGCCGCAGCTTCAGTCTCAAGACGTCCGGCAGTTACGCAACGCTCGACCAGGTGCGCGACACCGTGGTCGCGGTCGCGGACGGCCGCACAGTGCGCGTGCGTGATATCGCGGATGTGAGCTGGAGCACGCAGGAGCATCGCTACATCGGACGCTTCAACGGTCAGCGCGCCGTGTTCGTCACCGCGAATCAGAAGGACGGCTACAACATCTTCGATGTGCGCGAGCGCATCCTCGCCGCCACGGAGCGCTTCGAGAGCCGCCTGCCGAAGCGCCTGCAGCTGCAGGTGGGCTTCGACCAGTCCGAGAACGTCGCGACGCGGCTCGGCGGGCTCGGCAACGATTTCCTGATCGCCATCGCGCTGGTCGCGATCACGCTGCTGCCGCTCGGCTTGCGGGCGGCGGGCATCGTGATGATCTCCATACCGTTGTCGCTCGCGATCGGCCTGTCGGTGCTGTTCTTTCTCGGCTTTTCGCTGAACCAGATCTCGATCGTCGGCTTCGTCGTGGCGCTCGGGCTGCTCGTCGACGATTCGATCGTCGTGGTCGAGAACATCGCGCGCTTCCTGCGCGAGGGTCACACGCGCCTGCAGGCCGCGATTCTCGCCACACGGCAGATCTTCCAGGCAATCGTCGGCTGCACCGCTACGATCATGCTGGCGTTCCTGCCGCTGATGATGATCGGCGGCAACTCCGGGCTGTTCATCCGCGTGCTGCCAATCGCAGTGTTTGCGACCGTCGGCGCATCGCTGCTGATCGCGCTAACGATCATTCCGTTCCTCGCGAGCCGCGTGCTGCCCGAGCACGAGGACGAGCGCGGCAACCGTGCATTGCAATGGCTGACGGAAATGATCCGTCGCTTTTATCAGCCGCTCGCACGCAAGGCGCTCTCCGCTCCACGCACGGTGGTCTGGGGCTCGCTCGCGGCGAGCCTGGTCGTGATCGTCGGCTTCGGCAAGCTCATCGGTTTCAGCCTGTTTCCGAAGGCCGATACGCCGCACTTCCTGATCACCGTCGAGACACCGGACGGCAGCAGCCTCGCCGAAACCAATCGCGCGCTGCAGTTCGTCGAAGGCAAGCTGCGCGAGACGCCGGAGGTCGAGTCGTTCTTCACCAATCTCGGGCACGGCAATCCGCTGATCTACTACAACGTCGCGAGCCACGACAGCGACCTCAGCTACGGCGATCTGTTCGTGAAGCTGCGCAGCTACGATCCGCGCAGCACGCCGCAGGTGCTGGAAGGTCTGCGCGAGCAGTTCGGCAAATATGCGAACGCGCGCATCTACGTGCGCGAGTTCAGCAACGGGCCGGCGATCAGCGCGCCGATCGCGATCCGCGTGGTCGGTCCGGATCTCGCCGAGCTGCATCGCCTGGCGGGCGTCGTCGAGAAGGTGATGCGCGCGACGCCCGGCACGCGTGATGTGCAGAATCCGGTGCGCATGCGGCGCACGAACCTGCATCTGGCTGTCGATTCGCAGAAGGCGGCGCTGCTCGGCGTACCTTCCGTCGAGTTCGATCGCGCGGTGCGACTCGCGGTCGCGGGGATTCCTGCGGGCGAGTTCAAGGACACCGACGGCGAACAGTACGACATCATGGTGCGCACACCAATCGATGCGCGGCCGGACGTGCGCGCGCTCGATCAGGTGCGCGTGGCAACTCTCGCCGGCGGAACGCTGCCGCTGGCGCAACTCGCACGCGTCGAGTTCAGCTCGGCGCCGACCGAAGTTCGTCGCTACAACCGCCAGCGGGCGGTGACTGTCGATGCGGACGTGAAAGACGGCTACAACACCGATCGCGTGACGAAGGCCGTGCTCGAACGGCTCGACCAGATGCAATGGCCGCGCGGTTATTCCTACCTGCCGGGCGGCGAGCTGGAAACGCGCACCGAAAGCTTCGGCAGCCTGCAGTCCGCGCTGATCATCGCCCTGCTCGGCATCGTCGCGATCCTCGTGCTCGAGTTCGGCAACTTCAAGAGCACGCTCATCGTGCTCACCGTCGTTCCCTTCGGCATCGCCGGCGGCATCCTGTTGCTCGGGCTCACCGGCAACACGATCTCCTTCACCGCGACGATCGGCTTCATCGCACTCATCGGCATCGAGACCAAGAACTCCATCCTGCTCGTCGACTCCACGAATCGACTGCGCGCGGAAGGCGTCCCGCTCGATGAAGCCATCGAGCGCGCCGGCGAGGTCAGATTCCTGCCGATCCTGCTCACGAGCGCCACCGCCGTCGGCGGCCTGCTGCCACTGGCGCTGCAAAACTCCGCGATGTACTCACCGCTCGCGTGGGTAATCATCGGCGGACTGCTTTCCTCCACCTTCATCGCCCGCATCGTGACGCCCGCGATCTACAAGCTGATCCCGCCGGAGGTGGTGCTCAAGGAGGAGACAAAGAGGAGAAGAAGAATAGACAGGATTAACAGGATTAACGGGATTAAAGAGAAGATGGAGGGAGCGTGAAGACCGGCTGACTTCCCATTCTCATTTTCTTAATCCTGTTAATCCTGTTAATCCCGTCAATATTCTTCCTCTTCTCCGCTCCTCATCCTCTCCTGAGTCACTCACCAGACCGTGACGCGTTTCTCGGGCGGCAGGTACATCGGGTCGCCGGCGCGCACACCGAACGCTTCGTAGAACGCATCCTGATTGCGCAGCGGCGCGGAGCCGCGCACCCAGCGGGGCGAGTGTTCGTCGCTCTTGAGGATGCGCAGCGTCTCGGCGTCGCGAACTTTGGCGCGCCACTTCTGCGTCCAGCCCATGAACAGGCGCTGGTCGCCGGCGAGCCCGTCGATCACAGGTGCCGGCTTGCCGTGCAGCGATCGGTGGTAGCCCGCGTAAGCGAGCGCGAGTCCGGCGTTGTCCGCGATGTTCTCGCCGAGCGTCAAGCGACCATCGATGTGCCGACCGGGCAGCGCTTCGATCGCTGCGTACTGCTCGACCAGCGCCTGGCCTCGCACATCGAACTGCGCGCGCTCTTCGGCAGTGAACCACCCAGGCTTGCCGAGAAACGCACCGTCGGCACCGTACTGACTACCGACGTCGTCGAAGCCGTGACTGAGCTCGTGGCCGATCGTCGCGCCGATCGCGCCGTAGTTCACTGCATCGTCGGCGGCCGGATCGAAGAACGGCGGCTGCATCAGCCCCGCCGGAAACACGATGTCGTTGAGCGGCGGATAGCCGTACGCGTCGACGGTCTGCGGCGTGATGTACCACTCGTCGCGATCCATCGGTTTGCCGAGTTTGCCGATGAAGAACCGAACGCCGAACGCCCGCGCGCGCTGCACGTTGCCGACCAGGTCGCCGCGATCGATGCGCAGCCCGCTGTAGTCACGCCACCGATCCGGATAGCCGACCTTCACTTTGGTCGCGTGCAGCTTTGCGAGCGCCGCGCGCTTGCTGGGCGGGCTCAGCCACGCTGCTGCCTGGATGCGTTCATCGAGCGCCGCGACGACATTGTTCGCCATCTCCTGCAGCCGCGCCTTGTTCGCGGGCGGAAAGTAGCGCGCGACGTACAGGCTGCCGAGCGCCTCGCCCATGGTTTCGTCGATGAGCTCGAGCGCGCGGCGCGAGCGCGGGACATTCTCCTTGATGCCGCGCAGAGCCGTGCCGCGCAGCGCGAAATCCGCGTCGACGAATTGGCGGCCGAGATACGGCGCGTAAGCAGCGAGCAGCTGGTAGCGCAGGTAGGACTTCCAGGTCGCCAGCGGCACGTCCTGCAGCAGCTCGCCGAGGCCAGCGAAGTAACTCTTCTGGCCGATGATCACGGTGTCGATGCGGCCTTCGAGACTGAAACCCTGCAGCAGGCTGCGCCAGTCGATCTTGTCCGTGACGTCGCTCAGCCGCGCGATCGCGACGCGGTTGTTCGTCTTGCCGGCATCGCGGCTCTCGCGCGCGCTCCAGTGCACTTTCGCGAGTCGCGTTTCCAGTTCCATCACGGTGGCAGCGGTTTGCTGCGCATTGGCGTCGCCCGCAAGGCCGAGCAGCGTGGCGATATACGTTACGTATGCGCGGCGCGTGTCTTTGAACTGCTGACTGTCATCGAAATAGTAGTCGCGCGCCGGCAGGCCCAGCCCGTTCTGATACAGGAACAGCGCGTATTCGTCCGGCCGATCCGGATCGTTCAGCACCGACGTGGTGAACGGCGTTCGCACCCAGATCTGTCCGAGCTCGTTGAACGCCCCGCACAGTCTCGCCCGATCGCCGATCGCTTCGATCGCCGCCAGATCGCGCGCCAGGGGTTGCAGACCCAGCTTCTGCACCGCGCCCTCGTCGAGGTAGCTCGCGTAGAAATCGGCCAGCTTGCGCTGCGCAGGATCCGTTGCGCGCGCCGCCTGCTCGACGAGCTCGCGCAATCGTGAGCGAATGACGTCGTTGAGCTGCGCCGAAGGCGTGATGCGCTCCTCGTCCGCCGGGATCTGCGCCGAGTCGAGCCAGCGGCCGTTGACGTAACGGTAGAAGTCGTCCTGCGGCCGGACGCTGCGATCGACGTACTGGAGCTCGATGCCCGATCGCGGCGGCGCCGCCGGCTTCTCGGCTGCCGCAGTGCCAATCGTCAGCGCCGTGCACAGCACGCACAGCCGCGCGCCACGCAGAATCAAGCACGGCTCCGCGGAATGATGGAGATCTGGCCGTCGCGCTCGAGGATCGCGTGACGGATCTGGTCCATGTGCTCCAGCCCGCAGCTCTCGCGCGCGGCGTCCATCACGTCATCCTCGTCGACGCGCGCCTTGTGCATCCGGTCCTTGAGCGGCTTGCCGTCCGCGACGATTACCAGCGGAATGTCGTCGAGCACGTGGCTGAACCACTTCGAGTGCTGCTTCAGCAGCTGCAACACATAGTTGAGGCTGATGAGCGTCGCGACCAGGATCGCGCCGTGGACCATCGAATTGTCCTCGCCGATCAGCGCCTGCTGGGTCGCGTTGCCGATGGTCAGCAACAGCACGAAGTCGAAGCTGGTGATTTGCGCGAGCGTGCGCTTGCCGGTCAGGCGCAGCAGCAGCAACAGGACCAGGTACACGAGCACCGGGCGGATGACGGATTCCATGAGCCTCTCCGGGTGTGATCAGGGATAGGTGAGCTGCCAGATTTCGAGCGGCGGGCCGTTGTCGATCCGCACCACCGCGCGGTGACGCCACAGCCGTTGCGGATCGAGCTGAAAGAAGATCACCGCGCCGGACGGCGACGCTGCGAATTCGTAGACGAGCAGGCCGCCGGCCCTGCGGACCGCCGTGGGCTCGGGCGTGACGCGCTCGACGCGAAATGCCTCGAGATAGTCCGCGCTGATCTCGATACTGCTCACGCCCTGCGCCCCGCCGCCGGCGGACGTGATCACGAGCTCGGTGGGCGCACCGTTGCGTACGAAGCGCTCGTATTCGATTCGCCCGGTCGCCGCTTGCGCGCGCGCGTGACTCAGTGGCCCGCCACCGAACAGGCCGGCGAACGCGAGCGCCAGGAACACGGCGACGAATACCCAGCCGATGCGCTGGACCCGCCATTCGAGTCGGTGAAAACGCAGCTGTCTTTCCAGATCTTCAGGTCCGGTCCGGCCCATGCGTACGTCCTCCGCGCTGCCTGCAGGTTACACTGCCTGAGGAGTACGGGCGAAGGCGGAGACGCACGTGAAGATGGAAACGATAGCGGTGCGAGTGGGTCGCGACATCGAGCCGGCCACCGGCGAGGTCGCTCCCGCCGTGCACCTGAGCACGACGTACGAGCGCGACATCGACGGCGAATTCTCGCGCGGCTACGACTACATACGTCCGGACAATCCGAGCCGACGTGCGCTCGAGCAATGCATCGCGGCGCTCGAAGGCGGCGCGGAGGCGACTGCGTATGCGTCCGGCTCCGGCGCATCGCTCGCGGTGTTCAGCCTGCTCCGGCCGGGCGATCACGTGCTGGCACCGATCGAGAGCTATCACGGCACCGCCAAGCAGCTGCGGGACATCATCGGCCCGATGGGCGTGAGCCACGCGTTCGTCGACATGACGGACACCGATGTCGTGCGCCAGGCGCTCACCGACAAGACGCGGCTGGTCTGGCTCGAAACGCCGTCGAATCCGATGCTCAACATCAGCGACGTCGAAACGATCGCGGACCTGGCGCATGGCCGGGGCGCAATCGTCTGCGTCGACAACACGTTCGCGACGCCCGTGTGGCAGAAGCCGCTCGAGCTCGGCGCCGACCTGGTGATGCATTCGAGCACCAAGTATTTCGGCGGTCACAGCGATGTCATGGGCGGAGCTGTCGTCGCGCGCGATCGCGGCGGCTTGTCGGATCACCTGCGCGATTACCAGTCGACGTCGGGCAACGTGCCCTCGCCGTTCGACTGCTGGCTCGTTCGCCGGAGCCTGACGACGCTTTCGTGTCGCGTGCAGGCGCAGACACACACCGCGTCGCGCCTCGCGCAGTTCCTGCATCGCCATCGCGGCGTCGCGCGCGTGCTCTATCCCGGCCTCGAATCGCATCCCGGCCACGAGCTCGCGCGCAAACAGATGAGCGGCTTCGGCGCGATGCTGTCGTTCTGCGTGCGCGGCGGGCGGGATGAAGCGTTTGCCGTGGCCGGGCGGCTGAAGTTGTTCACGCGCGCGACCAGTCTGGGCGGCGTCGAATCGCTGATCGAGCATCGCAAGTCGATCGAAGGCCCGCACTCCGTGACGCCGGAGAGCCTGCTGCGCGTGTCGGTCGGCCTCGAGCACGTCGAGGATCTGATCGCGGACCTGGACGAGGCGCTGGGATCGTCGGGCTGAAGCCCGACGCTTACTTCCGGTCGCCGAGCGCCAGCCGCAGCCCCAGACCGATGAACACGCTCGCCGTGAGCCAGCGGAAGATCTTCTCGGCCGGGCCTTTCGCGCCGAGCCAGCGGCCTGCTGACGCCGCGAGATACGCGACGGCGATGTTCACGATCGTCCCCGAGAGGTTGAACAGGCAGCCGAGCACGACGATCTGCAGCGCCACGGACCCGCGCGCCGGATCGACGAACTGCGGCAGGAACGCCAGGAAGAACAGCACGACCTTCGGATTGAGAATGTTGGTGATCGCGCCCTGCCGGAACATCGCCCAATCGCTCTCGCGATCCAGCGGCTTGCCGGAGGCCGGCCCCGCCTTGCCGCGCAGCGCCTGCACGCCGAGCCAGATCAGGTACGCCGCGCCCGCGAGCCGCACGATCTCGTAAGCGAGCGGCAACGCGCGCAGCAGCGCCGCCAGTCCGGAAGCGATCGCAATCGTGTGAAAGGCGGTGCCCGCAGCGATACCGAGCGCCGAGATCACGCCCGCGCGACGCCCCTGGGTCAGGCTGCGCGTCGACACATAGAGCATGTCGGGACCGGGTGCGAGGTTCAGCGCCAGAGTCGCGGTCATGAACAGCGCCAGCGACGCAAGATCAAACATGACTGCCGCCGCCCAGCTTGGTGAGCGCCTCGCCGGTCACGCGATGCACTGTCCACTGGCTCATCGGGACGGCGCCGAGACTCTTGTAGAAGTCGATCGCACGCACGTTCCAGTCGAGGACCGACCATTCCAGCCGGCCGCACTTGCGCTCGAGCGCCAGGCTCGCGAGGTGGCGCAGCAGCGCCTCGCCGCAGCCCTGACCGCGAAACTTCTGCCGTACGTACAGATCCTCGAGGTAGATCCCGGGCATCGCCAGGAAGGTCGAGAAGTTGTGGAAGAACAGCGCGAAGCCGGCGACCTCCTCGCCGATCCGGGCAATCACGACTTCTGCGCTCGGACGCGGGCCGAACAGCTGCTCAGTGAGCTGTTGTTCGGTGGCCTGGACCTCGTGCAGGAGCCGCTCGAACTCGGCGAGCTCGCGGATCAGCTGCAGGATCATGGGCACGTCGGCCGGCGTCGCCGGGTCGATCCGGATCGTCATGGGGCTCTCCGCGGAGTGCGCTTCGGCGCCGGATCATAGCTTGCATCGTTAAGGCAATGGATATACTTTTGCCGCCGGCGCTCGATTTTATCTTCATGAACTCAAAAAATACTGAACGATGGCTTGACTGATGGACGGGGCCCCGAAGCTGCCGTTGAACGCGTTGCGGGCCTTCGAAGCAGTCGCCGCCCATCTCAGTTTCACCGGGGCCGCCCAGTCGCTCAACGTCACGACGGCGGCCGTCAGCTCCCACATCAAGTCACTCGAAGAATTCCTGGAAACCCCCCTGTTCGTGCGGCATAGCCGCTCGGTCCGGCTGACTCCGCAAGGCGCGCGGCTGTTGCCCGGCATCCAGCGCGGCATGGGCGAGCTCACCCGCGCGGTCGATCAGCTGCGGCAGGACCGCAGCAGCGGCCTGCTCAACATCAGCCTGCTCGGCTCGTTCCTGCAGAAGTGGCTGCTGCCGCGGCTGGGCGATTTCTACCAGAAGCATCCCGAGGTCGACCTGCGCTTCAACGCCAGCCGCGAGCTGGTCGATTTCATGCAGACCGACTTCCATGCGGCCGTCCGCTACGGCGGCGGCGACTGGCCGCAGCTGCGCGCGGAGAAAATGCTCGACGACTGGGTGTTCCCGGTCACGAGTCCCGCGCTGTTCGAGAAGCTCGGTCCCATCGACACGCTCGTCGACCTGAAGAAGTACAAGCTGCTGCACAGCTCCAGCGAGCCGTGGGCGGACTGGCTGCGCAGCGTCGGCGGCGACACGATGCGCGCCGAGCGCGGGCCGGTGATGGACGATTCGGCTTCGGTGCTGACCTCTGCCGAACAGGGTCACGGCCTGGCGTTGGC
>DATEKT010000272.1:0-6710 GCA_035277305.1 Steroidobacteraceae bacterium
GTGTGGCCCCTTGAAAGTCGGGCGCGGTTGAGTCCCCGCGCCCTCGTTGCTTACTTCGTCTTCTTGGCGATGTGCAGTGACAACGCCGGCTGCGCGAGCGGGATGTTGTTCTGGAACAGCCACAGCGACGTGCCGTTCGGACCGCTGAAGCCGACGTCGACGCGATCGCCCGGCTCGACGCCGAAGCTGTTCACGTCCGGAACGATCTCCTTCGCCAGGTCCACGCTGCCGCGCTGCACGTCCTGGTTGCCCTGACGATCCGTCACGGTCAGCACGTAATCGAACTTCTCGGGCAGGAAGCCCGGGAACTGCGGATCCGTGGCGAGCGTGAACGGCAGGATCAAAGTGCGGTCGTTGAAGTCCCACGTGTTGACGATCCAGTCGGCGAAGCCGGCGCCGGCAGCGTTGAACTGGAACGCGGCATATTGACCCGGATCGGCAGTGGTAAACGTCGAAAGATCCGCACCGACCATGAAGGCCTCGGGCACACCGTCGCCGTTCGCATCGATCGCGAGCTCGAACTGCAGGTTCGACAGGTGCTCGAACGAACGCTCCATGACGAAGCCGAGCTCCAGCACTTTCAGGCCGCCGTACAGCGGCGAGTTCGGATCGGCGCGGCGGAAGCCCGTCGCGGCGATCGAGCCGTACGTGCGGTTCTGCTCTTCACCACCCACCTTCGCGAGCGTGAAGCCTTCCGCCCAGCCGAGCGTGACGCCAAGGTTCTGCACCCGGGCGCTGCTGAAGCCCTTTTCCGGCAGAACGATCAGGGCCGAGGCCGGATCGACGACCGCGACGTAGCCGACGCGCAGGTTGTCCTTGCCGTCGTTCAGGATGCACCAGCCGTCGACTTCAGTCTGGCTCTCGAACGCGTCGTCGAAAATGCCCTGCTTCCATGCAGCGCGCGGATCGAACTTAAGCTTGATGTCGAACTTCGCGCTGCCCTTGCCATTCACGCTGACGCTGCTCGGGCACGACACTGTGACCCCCGGGTACGTCTGGTGCGGCACGTGCGTGATCTTGTACGAGCGCTTCTTGCCGCTCATGTCGGTGACCGTCACGCGCTCCTTCGTCTCGATCGTGGTCATCGGGTTGAGTCGGCCGAACGACACGCCCGCAGGCGCGGCGTAGCTGGTCAGCTTCACGGCGCGATCGACACGCAGCGCACCGACACCCTGCCTCATCAGGTCAGTGTCGGCCGACGGGTTCGAATCGACCGTGGAGTTTTGCAGCAGCGCCTTGATCGCCGCCTGGTCGAGCTTCGGATGCGCTTCGCGCAACAGAGCTGCGGCGCCCGCCGTGTGCGGCGACGCCATCGAAGTGCCCTGCAGGGTCAGGCTGCCCGTGCCCGTGCCGACGCCGGTGGAGACGATCGCGACACCCGGCGCGGAAAGATCCGGCTTGAACGTCGAGCCGCCGTGGCCGGGGCCGCGCGAGGAGAACGTGGCGATCTGATCTTCCTTGTTCGGATCCGGCGCCACGTCGAGCGTGACGTTCACGCCGGCCGTCGTGGCGAGCACTTTGCCGATCGTGTTCGAGATCATCAATCCCGGAATCGTGACGGTGGCGTCGAGTCCACCCATGACGATCGGATCGATGCGCGTCGGATCGGCGCCGTCATTGTAAACGACGATTGCCTTGGCCCCGGCCGCCTGTGCGTTGCGATACTTATCGATGAAGCCGCAGACGCCGCGAACGATGAACGCGATGTTGCCGCTGACCGCGCTGGCGTTGGTGAGCGGCGCACAGCCGTTTGCAGGAGCGGCGTTCACGAGCGAACCGGAGACCGGTCCCGTGTCCGCCAGCGTCACCGGGCCAGCGCCTTCTTCCGAAGGATACGTGCCCGCGACACCTGCGGGTGCAGTGACCTGGAAGCGCGAATAGAGGCGTCCGCCCGGAGTGTTCGCGGCGCTTGCGATCGCGGAGCTGGCCACGCCCGGAGCACCCGTGATGTACGGGAAGTCGCCTTCGTTGCCGGCCGAGGTCGCGACGATGATGCCGACCGCGGCAGCATTGTTCGAGGAGATCGCCGATGGGTCTGCCGGTTCGCCGAAGGGCGAGCCGAGGCTCATGTTGATCACGTCGAGGTGATCGCTCATGTCGCCGTCGCCGTTCGGGTCCATCGCCCACTCGATTGCCTGCGAGGTGACGTCGGTGCTGCCCGCGGTGTCGTTGAACACTTTCAGCGCATACAGATCAGCGCCCGGCGCGACGCCGGTGCCGATGCTTCCCGGCACGCCGAGGCCTGCGGCTGTACCGGCGACGTGCGAGCCGTGACCGTTGCCGTCGAGCGGATCTGCATCCGGCGTCGGCACGGAATCCGGATCGTTCGCGTCGTATGTCGCGCCCGCGAAGTCGTAGCCGCCCTTGACTTTGGCGGTCGGGAAGGTGCCGGGCTCGATCACGTTCTTGTTGTTCGCCTGGTACTCGGCAACGCTGCCGGCGCCGCCGAAGTTGGCGTGCAGGTAGTCGATGCCGGTGTCGATGATGCCGACCTTGATGTGCTCGCCGCGGCCGACTGCTTCCCACACGGCCGGCGCGCCGATCCACGGCACGCTCTCGGCGTTGTCAGGGGTGTGAATCTCGACACGGCCGACAGAGCGCACGCCTTGCATCGAGCGCAACGTAGCGACGTCACCTGCTCGCACCTTGACGCGAAAGCCGTTGGCGCCGACGCGCTGCGCCGCCAGGATTTGCGCACCGAGTCCTTCCAGTGCCGGACGGAATCTTGCCTGCTCATCCGATACGCGCTTCGCTTGTGCGCGTTGTGCTGCCGGCGAAGCGTACGCACCCGTTGCGCTCAGACTCTCCGCGTTGAGTTCCGCAACTGCGGGCTCAGCAAGCCGCACGAACACCTGCACACGCCCGTATTTGTCGGCGAGCGGTGTACCGTGGAGCTGCAGCGAGTGACTGGCATCGATACTGCGTTTGCGGACGTTGTCCGCTCCTTGCGTGATCGCGGGGGCCGCGACGAATGTTGCGGTCAGCAACATCGCCGCCATCCGTGACCGCGTCACGATGACGTGTTGAACCATTGGAGTATCCCCGAAACGTTGTTGTGGTGAGTTCCCGCAACTGACGCTACTACCACGTTAGTGGAATTTCAATTGCGCAAAACTCGCGTCGGCGCGTCACGACGCGCGTCATCGCGTGTACACAAGTTGCAGTTGTGAAGAAATCCGACACTCGCTCGTCGGCGAGTAAGAACGCAGCTCAGATGAGCTCGCGCAGCCAGTCGCGAGGACGCAGAAAATCCTCGTAGAGACGCGCTTCAGGCGTGCCCGCCTGCGGGTGCCAGTCGTATTCCCAGCGCGCGAGCGGCGGCAACGACATCAGGATCGATTCGGTGCGGCCGCCGCTCTGCAGACCGAACGAAGTGCCGCGGTCGTATACGAGATTGAATTCGACATAACGTCCACGACGATATAGCTGAAAATTTCGCTCGCGCTCCGCGTACAAGTGCGCACGCCGGCGCGCGACGATCGGCAGGTACGCCGGCAGAAAATGATCGCCGACGCTGCGCTGATACGCGAAGCAGCGCTCGAAGCCCCACTCGCTGAGATCGTCGAAGAACAGCCCGCCGACGCCGCGCGTTTCGTTGCGATGCTTGAGGAAGAAGTAGCGATCGCACCAGTCCTTGTGGCGCGCGTACACGTCGTCGCCGAACGGCGCGCAGGCCTGCTGCGCGGTGCGGTGCCAGTGCAGGACGTCTTCGTCGAACGGATAGTACGGCGTGAGATCGAAGCCGCCGCCGAACCACCATGCGACGGTGTCCTGCCTGGTCGCGCAGAAGAAACGCACGTTGCAGTGTGTAGTCGGGACGTACGGATTGAGCGGATGAAGCACGAGCGAGACGCCCGCCGCGAGCCACTGAGCGTCCTGCAGCTCCGGGCGCTGCGCGGAAGCGCTCGGCGGCAGCTTCGCGCCCATGACGTGCGAGAAATTCACGCCCGCCTGCTCGAACACGGCGCCATCGCGTAACACGCGGCTCTCGCCACCGCCGCCTTCCGCGCGTTGCCAGCTGTCGGCGCGGAAGCGTGCCGTGCCGTCGGCCTGCTCGATCGCGGCGCAGATCGTGTCCTGAAGTCCGCGCAGATAGGACAGGACTGCCGCGACGTCGGGAGCGGGAGACGACATGGCTATTTCTTCGGCGTCTTCTTCGCTGCTGCCTTCTTTTTCGGCGCGGCTGCTTTCGCAGGTGCTTTCGCCGCGGTCTTCGCCGGCGCCTTTGCCGCTAGCGGTGCCGCGGTCTTCGCAGTCCTGGCTGCGCCGCGTGCAGGCTTCTCCGCCTTCTCAGTTGTTGCCGGCGCTGCGGCCTCGGCCGGTTTCGCCGCCGTCTTCTTGGCGAAGCGGCCGAAGCGGCCTTTGCCGCGCTCCGGAGCTGCGGCGATCAGTTCCTTGCACTCATCCAGCGTCAGCGTCTTCGGATCACGATCTTTGGGGATCTTGGCATTCTTCACGCGATCGGTGATGTACGGGCCGTAGCGGCCGTTCAGCACCTGGATGCCCGCGTCCGGGAAGTCGAGGATGATGCGGTTCGCGTCGAGCTCTTCCTTGGCGCGGATCAGCTCCAGCGCTCGCGGCAGCTCGACGGTGTACGGATCGTCATCCTTGATCGAGACGAACTTCTTCGCGCCGTACTGCACGTACGGGCCGAAGCGGCCGATCGCGACGCGGATCGCATGGCCGTCCGGCATCTGGCCGACGGTGCGCGGCAGCTTGAACAGCTCGAGCGCCTCCGGCAGCGTGATCGAATCCATGCGCTGGTGCGGGCGCAGGCTCGCGAACTTCGGCTTCTCTTCGTCATCCTTCGTGCCCATCTGCACGAACGGGCCGTACTTGCCGTAGCGCACCGAGATCGGCTTGCGCGTCGTCGGGTCGAGGCCCAGGTCGCGCGCTTCCGACACGTCTTCGCGCGTCACCGTGTCGTCGACGTGATCGACGCGCTCCTTGAATTCCTTCCAGAAGCGATCGAGCACCGGCACCCACGCTTCGTGGCCGTCGGCGATCTCGTCGAGGTCGTCCTCCATCTTCGCGGTGAAGCCGTACTCCACGTAGTGATGGAAGTTGCGGGTCAGGAAGCGATTGACGATCTTGCCGAGGTCGGTCGGCGTGAAGCGGCGGTTGAGCAGCTCCGTGTACTTCTTGTTCACGAGCGTCGAGATGATGCTCGCGTACGTCGACGGGCGGCCGATGCCGTGCTCTTCCAGCGCCTTGACCAGGCTCGCTTCCGAGTAGCGCGGCGGAGGCTCGGTGAAATGCTGTTCGGGGCGGATCGCGAGCAGCTTCAGGCTGTCGCCCACTGCGAGCGGCGGCAGGATGCGGTCGTTGTCGTCGTCGCCGCCGTCGTCGACTCCTTCCTTATATACGGCGATGTAGCCGGGCTTCACGAGCGTCGAGCCGTTGGCTCGCAGTACCGCGGCCGCGCCCTCGCGCTTGGCGCCGTTTCCCGGCACCAGGTCGACAGCGACAGTGTCGTACACCGCCGGCTCCATCTGGCTCGCGACTGCGCGCTTCCAGATCAGACTGTAGAGCTTGAGCTGGTCGACATCGATCTTGCCTTCGAGGCGCTCCGGCGTGATCGCCGCGGACGTCGGCCGGACCGCTTCGTGCGCTTCCTGGGCGTTCTTCGATTTGGTCTTGTAGACGCGCGGCGCCTCCGGCAGCGATTCCTGGCCGTAGTTGGCGACGATCACCTGGCGGATTTCCTGCACCGCTTCGTTGGCGAGGTTCACCGAGTCGGTGCGCATATAAGTGATGAGACCGACGGCGCCTTCGCCGAAGTCGACACCCTCGTACAGCTGCTGGGCGAGGCGCATCGTGCGTTGCGCGCTGAGCCCGAGCTTGCGCGCCGCTTCCTGCTGCAGCGTCGAGGTCGTGAACGGCGGCGACGGGTTGCGGCGGCGCTGCTTGCGCTCGATCGCAGCGACGCTGACTTTGCCGCCGGCTGCGCCTTCGATCGCGGCGCGCACTTCGGCGGCCTGCGTCTCGTTAGTGACGGTGAACTGCTCGACTTTCTCGCCGCGATATTCGATCAGCCGTCCCGGGAAGGCCTGCTGTGCCTTCTCGACGTCGGCGTCGACGGTCCAGTATTCCCGCGCCTTGAAGCGCGCGATCTCTTCTTCGCGCTCGCAGATCATGCGCAGCGCGGGGCTCTGCACGCGGCCGGCGGAGGCGCCGGGCAAGCCGGCCTTCTTCCACAGGAGCGGCGAGAGATTGAAGCCAACGAGGTAGTCGAGCGCGCGCCGCGCCTGCTGCGCGTTGACGAGATCCTGCGAGATGCCGCGCGGCTGGGTGATCGCTTCGCGGATCGCGTTGCGCGTGATCTCGTAGAACACCACGCGATGCACGTCCTTGCCGTCGAGCACGCCTTGTTCCTTCAGCAGCTCGGTGAGGTGCCAGGAAATGGCTTCGCCTTCGCGGTCAGGGTCGGTCGCGAGGTAGAGCGCGTCTGATTTCTTCAGCGCCTTGGCGATCGCCTGGACATGCTTTTCGTTCTTTTCCAGGAGCTGATAGCGCATCGCGATCTTGCGCTTCGGATCGACCGCGCCTTCCTTCGGCACCAGGTCGCGCACGTGACCGTAAGAAGCCAGCACCTCGAAATTTTTGCCGAGATACTTCTTGATGGTCTTCGCCTTGGCGGGCGATTCGACGATGACGAGGTTTTCAGCCATGACGGGTGGGGCTCTCGATGGCGCGCGTCCCGTTCGACG
>DATEKT010000273.1:0-3180 GCA_035277305.1 Steroidobacteraceae bacterium
CACTGCCATTGAAACGGCCTTCGCAAAGGCAACGAGCAGCAGGACGATCCAGTAGATGAGGTTGGCCAGAATCGCCCAGGCATCCGGCTGTATGAAGTGGTCGGACAACTCGTCGAAGTGCTGGTAGATGTTGTCGAAGGACCGGGCCTCCAGCACCGATTGGAAGTAGAAAGCCTGGTCTGTGATCAGGTTGCTGAACGACACACCGATTCCCGGCAGCGGAGACTCGTAGAACGCGATGAACGAGTAGCCGAGGGCGACGATGAGGAGCAGCTTTGCGAAGTCGAACATCGATTCACTGAGTCCCTCACGCGCGAACATCATCTGGATGCCGTGCCACGCCAGGATGATGGTGGCCAGGGAAAGGAACAGTCGATGCCCGACGCGAAGGAACTCCGGCTCGTACGTCAGCAGAAGGCTTGAAATCGCCTGCTGAATTGTCGGGAGCAGATTGAGTTCCATGTGAGTCTCCGCGCGGCTTTACGGCTGCCGCCATGTTCTGAGCGCGTCCCCCGAGCCGGCGACGAACGCCTCAGCCGCCGCGCGCCCGTCGCGCCACGTGACGATCTGCATCGACAATGCAGCAACGTCGGTATCGCGAGCTCGTTTGCTGTCGACCAGAAGCTGTTCAACCATGCCCACGAGCAACTGAATCCGCGCCTGTCGCTGACGAGCACCGATCAGCGCCGCGCCGCTGATCTTGTCCAGAACGGCCGCCGTGCTCTGCGTGGTCGATGGGTCGACCGCATCCTGCTCGAGCGCATTGATGGCCTGCAGTTCACCCCGTCGTCCCAGCAGGCGCAGCTGACCGCTGCCATGAGTTGCCGCAATGGCGGCGGCGTCGGTCAGGTTCACCGTCGCCAGGCGTGCCTGAACGATGCGCCGAGCCGTCGGACTCAGTCGGTCGAGAAGGCGTGACTCCGCCAGGAGTCGTTGACTCAGCTCGGCGAATGCCGCACCCGATGAATCCCCGAAAATCAGGGCATCGTTGTACGGTTGAGCGTAGAAGAAATCGCCACCGTGGGTCCGCCAGCGGGGCACATCCTCCATCGCATACTTCCGCAGGTTGGTCAGCGCGCTGAGCCTTCGTGCCATCTCGCGGAGCTTCGTATGCTGTTGCCGCTCGATTTCGAAGAGAAACTGCTGCACTGTGGCGGTGACCGTGTTTCGCGCTGTTGTCGCCGCGTCGTAGACGGCCAGCTGCGCCGAGGCAGGACGGACCATGCCGGCGATGAGCGCAGCTGAGGCCAGCGCCGCTCCAAGACGATGTGGCCATCGGTGCCGATTCATGATCAGACCTCCTATGGCTGGCGCCAGGTGGCTAGAGCGTGTGCGGCTCCCGCACGGAACGCACGATTCGCAGCCTCGCCGTCTCTCCACGTGACAAGCTGCATGTTGAGAGTCGACGCTTCGGTGTCGCGCTGTCGCTTGCTCCGCGCGAGCAGTTGCTCGACCGCATGTGACAAGAGTTGGTTCGCTGCCATGTCCTGGCGGCGCCCGAGAAGCTCACCCGCAGCCACTTTGTCAAGGACGGCCGTCATCTCATGGTAGGCCGAGCCGCTGTTGAGAACATCCCGTTCAAGCGCATCGACTGCGCGCTGGAGCTCGCCGTAGTAGCCGCGCATCAGTCCGACCTGGTGGCCACCCATCATCGCGACCGAGTCGGTGATTTCGACGGTCGCGTACTGCCGCTCGAAGGCCCTTCGAGCCGCGGCAGTGAGGCGGCCCGGCGCATTGGGCGGCGCCAACGGAGTTGCCGTCGCCAGATAAGCAGCGCCGGTCGCGTCACCGCTGTTGAGCGCGGCGATCCACCTGCTGCCGTAGGTCCACCGGCCGACGTCATGTCCGGTCAGAGCAGATGGTGGGATCCGGTACTGGTCCATGCGGCCGAGCCCCTGTGCCATTCGCACGATGGTTCGATACTGCGCCTGCAGCTCCTCGAGATGGCGCTGCGTGCGCTGAACGATGAGGATCGCCTGGGCGAGATTCGCAGGGTCGATGACTGCGAGCTGAGCGCTGGCGGGCGTGGTCACAAGAATGAGAACAAGGGTTCCGACGATTGCACGTCGCATCATTGGGGCCTCCTGCTGCGACTCGTTGTCGCGTCGCTCTCGCGAGCCTGGTAAGCGGGGAGTTGCAGATCGCTGGTGATGTACACCTTCACGCGATGTCCCTCGCGAATCGTGACGGTCGGGAGTCGATTCAAGAACCGACTCATGACCTGAAGGCTGGCCTGCGATGCAGCGTCGGCGCCGCTGGCGATGATGACCGTTCGGTCGCCCGAGCCGCTCGAATACCCGGCGCTGCCGATCCACTGTGCCAGACCGCTGATGAGACCGACGGCAGCTGCCGCACCGAACGTGGACCAGTAGTGGTGGTTCACCTTGTCCTTGAGACCGGCATCACCGATCTGATTGAGGCCGATGAATTGATCGAGGCGGCGCGTGCTGCCATCTGGCATCAGCAGACGGTGAAAGGCCACGGCTAATCTCGTCTCGCCGAGGGCCTGAACAGGTCGCGTCTCGCCGAGAACACGCGCGCCGGCGGGAATCAGCACGTGCTGTCCGCTGTGTGAGTACACCGGGTTCGTGACCAGGCAGTTGACGGGAGAGATGCCGCTACCATCGAGCCTGTTGGTCAGAACGGTATCGATTACTGTCCCCTCGAGAAGCGGATGCAGCGGTCCGGCGGCACTTATCGCGTCGGTGCGTTCAGGCGTACGCTCCTCACGGCCATCAGGTGTCAGATCAGCGGGCCGCTGGCTGGGGGCGACACCGGTCACGGGTTCCACCAATCGGCCGTTGTTGCTGCTCGGCGTGCCCGTAGCGCGGACGACAGCGCTCGCGATTTCGTCGAGCGATTGCGTCGGGTTGTCTCGACGCGCCTCGTTTTGCGAGAAACCGATTGAGCGTCCGACGTCTGGTCGTTCTGCTTCTGGTCGGCGGCTGAGAACCACGTTGCTGGCGAACAGGCTTTCGTACTCCCGACGTTTCCGGTCAGTCTGAATCGGATCCTCAGGTGCAGGGCCGGCGGGTTCCTCCACGCGTGGCCCCTGCGCAACGGCTTGCTGTGTTGGCTCTGCTTGCAGCGTCTGCCGGGCCTCCATCGCACGAAGACGCTCCTGATAGTCACGCAGCCGATCTGGGTTGGGAGCAACCGGGGCGGGCTGCGATTGCGTCG
>DATEKT010000274.1:0-11982 GCA_035277305.1 Steroidobacteraceae bacterium
GCTTGGACATTTGTTGTCTGTAGGTCGGGCTTCAGCCCGACTCGGCAGTCATGAATTCGGACCCACGGGGTGCCAGTCCCCCGTGGGTCGAGTGAGCCACAGCTTAGCCGTTCTTCCGGTCCTTAACCTCTTCGAACTCGGCGTCGAGCACATCGTCTTTGCCGCCGGCAGCGCCACCGCCGCCTGCAGCACCGCCGGTGTCGCCCGAACCACCGCCTTCGCCGGCCGGACCCTGCTGCGCGTACGCCTGCTGCGCGATCGCAGCCGATGCCTGCGCCAGCGCGTTGGCCTTGGTCTCGATGACGTTCTTGTCGTCATCGCCGATCACGCGCTTCAGGTCGGCCATCGCCGATTCGACGCTGGCGCGATCGGACGGCGACACCTTCTCGCCGAGATCCTTCAGCGCCTTCTCGGTCTGGTGCAACAGCGCGTCGGCCTTGTTGCGCGCCTCGACCAGCTCGCGGAACTTGCGATCTTCCTCGGCGTGCGACTCGGCGTCCTTGACCATGCGCTTGATCTCGTCCTCGTTCAGGCCGCTCGAGGCCTTGATGACGATCTTCTGCTCCTTGCCGGTGGCCTTGTCCTTCGCCGACACGTTGAGGATGCCGTTGGCATCGATGTCGAACGTGACTTCGATCTGCGGCATGCCGCGCGGCGCCGGCGGAATGCCCTCGAGGTTGAACTGGCCGAGCGACTTGTTATCGCCCGCGCGCTGACGCTCGCCCTGCAGGACGTGGATCGTCACCGCGCCCTGGTTGTCGTCCGCCGTCGAGAACGTCTGCTGGGCCTTGGTCGGAATCGTCGTGTTCTTCTCGATCAGCTTGGTCATGACGCTGCCGAGCGTCTCGATACCGAGCGACAGCGGCGTCACGTCGAGCAGCAGCACGTCCTTCACTTCGCCGGACAGCACGCCGCCCTGGATCGCCGCGCCCACCGCGACCGCCTCGTCGGGGTTCACGTCCTTGCGCGGCTCCTTGCCGAAGAAGTCCTTCACGGCCTTCTGCACCAGCGGCATGCGGGTCTGGCCGCCGACCAGGATCACCTCGGAGACGTCCTGCGTGGAGACGCCCGCGTCCTTGAACGCGATGCGGCACGGCTCGATCGTCCGCTGCACCAGGTCCTCGACCAGCGACTCGAGCTTCGAGCGGGTCAGCTTGATGTTGAGGTGCTTCGGACCGGAGGCGTCCGCCGTGATGTACGGCAGATTGATGTCCGTCTGCTGGCTGCTCGACAGCTCGATCTTGGCCTTCTCGGCCGCTTCCTTCAGGCGCTGCATCGCCAGCGGATCGCGCCGCACGTCGACGCCGCTCTCCTTCTTGAACTCCTCGCCGAGATAGTCGATGACGCGCTTGTCGAAGTCCTCGCCGCCGAGGAACGTGTCGCCGTTGGTCGCGAGCACTTCGAACTGGCGCTCGCCGTCGACGTCCGCGACTTCGATGATGGAAATGTCGAACGTGCCGCCGCCGAGGTCGTACACGGCGATCTTGCGGTCACCGCCCTGTTTGTCGAGGCCGTACGCCAGCGCGGCCGCGGTCGGCTCGTTGATGATGCGCTTGACGTTGAGGCCCGCGATGCGGCCGGCGTCCTTGGTCGCCTGGCGCTGCGAGTCGTTGAAGTAGGCCGGCACGGTGATGACGGCTTCGGTCACGGTCTCGCCGAGAAAGTCCTCGGCGGTCTTCTTCATCTTCATGAGCACGCGCGCCGAGATCTCCGGCGGCGCCATCTTCTTGCCGTTTACTTCGATCCAGGCATCGCCGTTGTCGGCCTTGGCGATCTTGTACGGCACCATGCCGACGTCCTTCTGCACGACGTCGTCCTGGAACTTGCGGCCGATCAGCCGCTTCACGGCGAACAGCGTGTTGTGGGGATTGGTGACGGCCTGGCGCTTGGCGGACTGGCCGACCAGCACTTCGTCGTCCTTCGTGAACGCGACGATCGACGGCGTGGTGCGGTCACCCTCGCTGTTCTCGATCACGCGCGGCTTGCCCCCTTCCATGATCGCGACGCACGAGTTGGTCGTGCCGAGATCGATGCCGATGACTTTGCTCATTGCAAGAAGCTCCTGAAACCCTGACTGAATAGTGTGTCGATTGTCCGGCTAGATGCGGCTGGCCCCAGTCCTTTCAAGTCCTTTCAAGGGCCTTCAAGGGCCTACGGCTCCCTGGCGACGATGACCCGCGCCGGGCGCAGCAGCCGGCCGTTGAGCTGATAGCCCTTCTGCACGACCTGCACGATGGAGTTCGGCACGTGCTCCGCGGACGGCTGCATGACCATGGCCTCGTGCAGCTCCGGATTGAACTGCTCGCCCTGCGGGACGATCTCGGTGACCCCGGCCTTTTCCAGGGCCTTGCTCAGCAGCTGCAGCGTGGCCCGGGTCCCCTCGCGCAACGCGTCGGCCGACGCGGCGCTCGCGAGGCCCAGCTCGAGACTGTCCCGGACGCCGATCAGATCGTTGGCGACGCGCTCGATCCCGAACTTGTGCGCGTGCTCGACGTCGCGGACGGACCGCTTGCGCACGTTCTCCAGCTCGGCCAGCGCACGCATATAAAGGTCCCGGCTTTCCAGCGCGCGGCTCTCGGCGGCAGCCAGGGCTGCCTGCAGGGCGCCGATGTCGGCCCCTTCTTCCTGCGTGCCGGGAGGCGCCGGGCGGGCCCCGCCTTCATGCTCGTTTGGCACCGTCATCTCGATACTTCTCCCATATCGTGCAAAAGCTGTAGGTCGGGCCGGGGCCCGACATCATAAAGGCCGGGAATGGCGGTTCAGGCCCGCGAATTCAAGGCGGAGCCCAGGAGCTTCGCCGTGATGTCGACGATCGGAATCACGCGCTCGTAGGCCATGCGCGTCGGCCCGATGACGCCGAGCACGCCGACGACTTCCTGGTCCAGCGAGTACGGCGCCGTGACGATGCTGCAATCGTCCAGGATCGTATATCCCGACTCCTGGCCGATGAAGATCTGCACGCCGTCGGCGCGCAGGCTCTGGTCGAGCAGGTGCAGGATGTCGCGCTGCTGGGTGAACGCCTCGAACAGCCGCCGCAGCTTCTCGACGTTCGAAAGCTCGGCGAAGCTCATCAGGTTGGTCTCGCCGGCGATCACGTATTCCATGCGGCCGGCGCTGACCGGCGGCACGTTGACCACCTGCTGCGCCAGGCGGATCGCGTCGAGCATCATCTCGTTGAGGTTCTCGCGCGTTTCCTTCAGCTGGCCGACCAGGTGCTCGCGCACCGCGCTCAGCTCCTTGCCGCGGAACTCCATGTTGAGATAGTTCGACGCGCGCCGCAGCTCGTCGGCGCTGTAGTAGCGCTCCAGCTGCAGGATGCGGTTCTGCACTTCGCGGCCGTTCACGACCAAGATCGCGAGCACGCGATTGTCGGAGAGCGGCACGAACTCGATCTGACTCAGCGCCGCGTGACTCTGCCGCGGCAATGTCACTACGCCGGCCAGCCGCGTCACGCTCGACAACATCTGCGACGCAGCCGCGACCAGCGCCTTCGGATCGTCGGCGAGCGCGCCGAGCCGGTTGCGGATCGCCGCGACCTGGTCGTTCTCGACCGGCTGATACTTCAGCAGCGTGTCGACGAAGAAGCGGTAACCCTTGTCGGTCGGAATGCGCCCCGCGGAGGTGTGCGGCGAGTGGACGAACCCGAGCTCCTCGAGGTCCGCCATGACGTTGCGGATGGTGGCGGCGCTGAGGCTCATGCCTACATCGCGCGAAAGCGTGCGCGACCCGACGGGCTGGCCGTCGCGGATGTAGTGCTCCACCAGCAGCTTCAGCAGCTGCTGCGCGCGATCATTGAGCGATTCGTCGGTCGTCTGCGCAGACATCGTCGCAACGCGGGTCAAACCCATGTCATGGAAAGCATTTTGCAGTGTTCTCGGTCATTTCTCCATATTATCTTCCACGGGCGTCATTGCCTCATGCTAAAAACGCCGCCATGCCGGTTACCCCTGTCCCGTTCGCAAGCGTCGCCCTGGTCGGCAACGATCGCGACGAGCGCGTCGTCGAGTCGATGCGCATCCTCGCCGTGCATCTGCACGCCCGTGGACGCAAGGTGCTCGCCGAGAGCGACAGCACCGTGGATTTCGCCGAGACGCGCGTCGAGCGCAAGCCATCCGCAACGCTGGCCTCCTCCGCGGATCTGATGGTCGCGATCGGCGGCGACGGCACGATGCTGCACGCGGCGCGGCTCGCGGCTCCGCATGCCGTGCCCGTGCTCGGAGTGAACCGCGGGCGGCTCGGGTTCCTCGCCGACATCGGTCCGCAGGACGTGCGCGACCGGCTCGACGAGATCCTCGAAGGTCGCTACGTGCAGGATCAGCGCGCGATGTTGCGCGCCACGCTGACGACCGGCAGCGGCACTGTCAGCGGTCAGGCGCTCAACGACGTCGTGCTCCAGAAGTGGCAGACCGGCCGCACGCTGGACTTCGAAACCTGGATCGACGAGCGCTACGTGAACACGCATCGCGGCGACGGCCTCGTCGTGGCCACCGCCACCGGCTCGACCGCCTACGCACTCAGCTGCGGCGGTCCGATCGTCTACCCCGAGCTGGACGCGCTCGTGCTCGCGCCGATTTGTCCGCACACGCTCTCGGACCGGCCGATCGTGATCCGCAGCTCCTCGCGCGTGGAGATCCGCTTGCTGGAGCGCCCGGAAACCCAGGCACAGGTCATCTGCGACGGTCTGTCGCTCGGCGAGCTGGGGCTGGGCGAGAAACTCGTGATCGAGCCCGCTGGCAACAGCGTCGTGCTGCTGCATCCCCAGGACCACGACTACTTCCGCATCCTGCGCTCGAAGCTCCGCTGGGGGCGCGGCGATCGCGTGCAGCCGCTCCAGCCGCAGGACTGACGCGCGCCGTGCTGCTGCATATCCAGATCCGCGATTTCGCGATCATCGACGCCGCCGAACTGGAGCTCGCTTCCGGCCTCACGGTGCTCACTGGCGAGACCGGCGCCGGCAAATCCATCCTTGTCGACGCGCTGCTGCTCGCAGCTGGCGGTCGTGCCGGCGCCGAAGTCGTGCGTCACGGCGCGGACCGCGCTGAAGTCTCGGCGACCTTCACGATCGCGAACAATCCTGCCGCGCGCGCGTGGCTCGCCGAGCAATCGATCGAGCACGAGGACGAATCCGTGGTGCTGCGGCGAATCGTCGGCGCCGACGGCCGCTCGCGCGCGTACGTCAACGGCCAGACGATGCCGGTGCAGGCGCTGCGTCAGCTCGGTGAAACGCTCGTCGATATCCACGGCCAGATGGAATATCAGTCGCTGATGCGGCGCGCCGCGCAGCGCGAGCTGCTCGACCAGGGCGGTGACTATCGCGAGTCGCTCGCGGCGGTCGCGGAACAACACCGGGCCTGGTCCGAGCTGCGCGAGCAGCGCGATCGCGCAGCTGCTTCCGCTCAGGATCGCGAAGCGCGGCTGGAGCTGCTGCGCTATCACCTGAGCGAGCTGCAAGCGCTCGACCTCAAGCCTGGCGAGATCGATGAGTTGACTGGCGAGCGTCAGCGCTTGTCGCAGCACGGGCGGCTTGCGTCGGGCGCACGCGAGATCCTGCAGCTGTTGCGGGAAGCGGAAGACCTGAATGCCGAGCACGCCGTGTCGCGTGCGCTGACGGTAGCGCGCTCTCTGGCCGAGCTCGATCCTCGCTTCGCTTCGATCGCGAAGGCCATCGATGAAAGTCTCATCGCGCTGCGCGAGGGCATCGAGTCGGCGGAGCGCTACGAGGCTGCTCTCGAGGCCGATCCACAGCGACAGGAGTGGGTCGAGCAACGCCTCGCTGCAATCGAGACCATCGCGCGCAAGCATCGCGTCGAGCCCGCGGCGCTCGGAACGCTGCAAGCGGATCTCGCGGCCGAGTTCCAGCAACTCGACACGCTGGAAGCCTCGCTCGAGCAGATCGAGAAGAAGCTGGCGCAGCTGCAGACGCAGTTCCGGTCCGCGTGCGCCAAACTCACAGCCGCGCGGGTTGCCGCAGCGAAAAAGTTGTCGCGACGGATCAGCGATCTGATGCAGACGCTCGGCATGCCGGGCGGTGTGTTCGACATTGCCGTGCGCGCGCTCGACAGCGATGCGGCCAATGCGCACGGCGCGGATGAGATCGAATTTCTCGTCAGTGCGAACCCCGGCCAACCGCCGCGCGCGCTCGCGAAGGTCGCGTCAGGCGGCGAGCTGTCGCGCATCAGTCTCGCAATCCAGGTAGCAGCTGCGCAGGCCGATGCGCTGCCGTGCCTGGTCTTCGACGAGGTCGATGCAGGCGTCGGCGGCGGCGTTGCCGAAATCGTAGGTCGCCAACTGCGCACGCTCGGCGAGCGTGCGCAGGTGCTCTGCGTCACGCACTTGCCGCAGGTCGCGAGCCAGGCGCACGCGCATGTGCGAGTCACGAAGCTGACGGACGGCAAGACGACGCGCACGGTGTTGACGGTGCTCGGCGCGGACGAGCGGGTCGAAGAGATCGCCCGCATGCTGGGCGGCGTCAGCATCACCGACAAGGCGCGCGAGCACGCGGCGGAGATGCTCAGGGCGCCGGCAGGGGAGAGTCGGGCCAAAGCCCGGCCGAAGAAGAGTCAGGCAAAAGCCTGACGCCGGTTCATTTCTCGCGCGACGGGCAATTCACGCGCTTGCAGCGGCCGTACAGGATCATGGAGTGATCCTTGATCTCGAACTGATGCTTGGCCGCGATCGTTCGCTGGCGGTCCTCGATACCGCTATCCATGAACTCTTCGACCTTGCCGCAGTCAAGACAGACGATGTGATCGTGGTGCTCGCCCTCGTTGAGCTCGAACACCGCGGTCGTGCCCTCGAAGTGGTGGCGCGTGACCAGGCCTGCGGCCTCGAACTGCGTCAGCACCCGGTAAACGGTCGCCAGCCCAATGTCCTCGTGGGACTCGAGCAGATGCTTATAAATGTCTTCCGCGCTCATGTGCCGCGGCGTCGCGGTGCCGAGGATCTCCAGAATCTTGAGACGCGGCAGCGTGATCTTGAGCCCTGCCTTGCGCAGGTCGCTGGTTTCCACGTGCTTCACTCCTGGGGGGCGGGTATCATCGCGGGCCATTATCGCGCACCGTGCCGCAACGCTCCACCTTCTCCGCCCGCCAAATGACCGACCTAGTCAGTAAATTCGCTGCGCTGTCCGGCCTACGCCGGCTTACCGTCGCCGCGCTCGTGGTCGCGCTGCTCGCCGGCTGCGTCCATCGTATCGACATCCAGCAGGGAAATTTCCTGGATACCGAGGACATCGACCGCATCGCCGTCGGCATGACGCGCGTGCAGGTGCGCTCGTTGCTCGGCACCCCGATGGTCGCGGACCCGTTCCAGAACACGCGCTGGGACTACGTCTATTACCTGAAGAAAGGACGCTGGCAGAAGCCGGAACAGCGGCATTTCATCGTGTTCTTCGACAGCACCGACAAGGTCGCGAAGATCGACCGGCCGACGGCTCCGCCCAAGCCCGAGGCCAAGACCTGAGACAGTGAGCGGCCTGCGGTCCTACTGACGCGACTTGCGGCCGCTCGCCGCGGCGCGACGCCTGCTTTCCTTCGGGTCCACCTGCAGCGGCCGCAGGATCTCCACGCGATCTCCCGCGCGCAGGATTTGCGAATCCGCCACGGCCCGGCCATGGATCGCACACGCGAGGGGACGGCTGCCGATTTCGGGAAATTGCTCCAGCAGGCCGGAGCGTGCAACGGCGTCAGCGACGGTCGCCGAGTCGGGAAGCTCCAGCTCTCGCAGTGCCTGCCGATCGGGCAGCGCGTAGACGACGCAGACTCGCACTGGTCACCGCGCGCCGTACACGGAGCGGGCACGCGCGACGAACGCGTCGACGAGCTCGTTGCAGCTCTTCTCGAACGAGCGCGACAGCAGCAGGTTGAGCATGGCGTTCGTGAACTCGAAGCGGATCGAGAGGCCCACGCGCGTGCCGCGATCCTCGCCGATCGGCTCGAACGTCCAGCGGCCTTCGAGCGTTTTGAACGGCCCGGGACCCGCGACCAGCGTCAGCGCGATCTCACGCGGCGGGGTCAGGGCGTTGCGAGTGGTGACGACCTCGCGCATGCCGGCGCGCTGCATTTCCAGACGCCCGACGACTTCGTTCGGGCTGCGCTCGAGCAGCTGCGCAGCGGCCACCCAGGGAAGGAACTGCGGGTAACGCTCGATGTCTGCGACCAGCGCGAACATCTGCTCGGCCGTGTACGGCACGAGCGCGCTTCGTTTTACCTCCCGCATCGCGCGAGTTTACCCGCGTACCCGCTACAATCCACGACCTCTATGACCCGGAAGACCTCCAGCAACGAGAGCGCGACGATCGCGGAGAACCGCAAGGCGCGCCACGACTACTTCATCGAGGAAACCTACGAGGCAGGCCTGTCGCTGCAAGGGTGGGAGGTGAAGAGCCTGCGCGCGGGCCGCGTGCAGCTGAAAGAAGCGTACGTGTTCGTGAAGGACGCGGAGGCGTTCCTGTTCGGCGCGCACGTGTCGGCGCTGCCCACGGCTTCCACGCACGTCATCCCGGACCCGATCCGCACGCGCAAGCTCCTGTTGAACCGCTCCGAGCTGAACCGGCTGGTGGGCGCGGTCGAGCGGCGCGGCTACACGCTGGTCCCGATCGAGATGTACTGGAAGAACGGCCGCGCCAAGCTGCGTATCGGGCTGGCGAAGGGCAAGAAAGAGCACGACAAGCGCGCCACCGAGAAAGATCGCGACTGGCAGCGCGAGAAGTCCCGCTTGATGAAACACAAAGCGAGATGAGGAAGAGAAGCCGAGGCTGTGGGCTGTAGGCTGTAGACTGGAGCCAGAAAGAATAAGAACTGCTCAGGGGGAGTATCACGTGTTCACGAGAGTTCTCGTCCCGACGCTCGTCGTCGCGCTCGCCTGCTCCGCTTGTCAGAAGCGCGAACCCGCCGCGGCCGCGGCCACTGCCGCTAAGCCGGCGCAGGTCGATACAACACGCATCGTCAAAGCCGACGAGGACACGGGCAACTGGGTGACTCACGGCCGTACCTATTCCGAGCAGCGCTATTCGCCGCTCGCAAAAATCGATGCCGGCAACGTCAAGCAACTCGGGCTCGCATGGTTTCTCGATCTCGATACGCATCGCGGCCAGGAAGCGACGCCGCTCATCATCGATGGCGTCGTCTATTCCACGAGCGCGTGGAGCAAAGTCCAGGCGATCGATGCGGCCAGCGGCAAGCTGCTGTGGCAATACGACCCGAAGGTGCCGGGCGAGACCGGCGTGAAGGCGTGCTGCGACACCGTCAATCGCGGCGTCGCCGCTTACGCCGGCAAACTGTTTCTCGGCACGCTCGACGGCCGCCTGGTGGCGCTCGACGCGGGAAGCGGCAAGGAAGTCTGGTCGGTCGTGACCGTCGATCAATCGAAGTCGTACACGATCACGGGCGCGCCGCGCGTCATCAAGGGCAAGGTCATCATCGGCAACGGCGGCGCCGAGTTCGGCGTGCGCGGCTACATTTCCGCGTACGACGCGGAGAGCGGCCAGATGTTGTGGCGCTTCTACACGGTGCCCGGCGATCCGTCGCAGCCCTTCGAAGCGCCGATCCTCGCGGAAGCCGCGAAGACCTGGCGCGGCGAATGGTGGAAGCTCGGTGGCGGCGGCACGGTCTGGGATTCGATGGCCTACGACCCGGATCTCGACCTGCTGTACATCGGCACGGGCAACGGCTCGCCCTGGAATCAGCAGTACCGCAGCCCGGGCGGCGGCGACAACCTGTTCCTGAGCGCGATCGTCGCGCTCAAGCCCGACACCGGCGAGTACGCGTGGCACTACCAGTCGACGCCCGGCGAGACCTGGGACTTCACCGCGACTCAGCACATCGTGCTCGCGGACCTGACTATCGATGGCCAGCCGCGCAAGGTGCTGATGCAGGCGCCGAAGAACGGCTTCTTCTATGTGATCGATCGCACCGACGGCAAGCTGATCTCGGCGCAGCCGTTCGTGCCCGTGAACTGGGCGAAAGAGATCGATCTGAAAACCGGACGGCCGGTCGAAGACCCGGCCGCGCGCTTCATGAATCCGAAGCAGCCGGCGCTCGTCATGCCCGGTCCTTACGGCGCGCACAACTGGCAGCCGATGTCATTCAGTCCGCAGACCGGTCTCGTGTATCTGCCGGCGCAGGAAATCGGCATGGCGTACCTGCACGATCCGAAATTCAAGGATCGTCCGCTCGGCTTCAACATCGGCATCGACGCGACGGCGGTGATGATGCCGGACGATCCGCAGATCCGCGCCGCCGCGCTCTCCACGGTGCACGGCTCTCTCAAGGCGTGGGATCCGGTGACGCAGAAAGAGCGCTGGTCGGTCGATCTCGGCAACGCGTGGAACGGCGGCGTGCTCTCGACCGCCGGCAATCTCGTGTTCCAGGGCAACGTGGGCGGCGAGTTCGTCGCGTACAACGCAGCGGATGGCTCGAAGCTGTGGTCGTTCCCGGCGCAGACCGGCGTCGTGGCGGCGCCGGCGACTTACATGATCGGCGACGAACAGTACGTCGTGGTGCTCGCGGGATGGGGCGGCACGTTTGCGATCTCCGGCGGCGACGCGTCACGCATGCACGGACCTGCGATCAATCGCAGCCGCGTGCTGGCGTTCAAGCTCGGCGGCGGCGCAACGTTGCCCGAGCCGGCTGCCGCTGCCGCTCTTGCGCAACCGCCGGCGCTCCTCGGCGACGCGCAGCTCGCGCATCAGGGACAAGTCGCGTTCCACTCGTTCTGCTCGACGTGTCACGGCGACTCCGCTGTCAGCGGCGGCGTACTGCCCGATCTGCGCTGGTCGCCGATGAACCGATCCGCGCAAGCGTGGCGCGAAGTCGTCATCGACGGCGCGAGAAAAGATCGGGGCATGGTGAGCTTCGCGCCGGTGATCAGCGCCGCGGACGCGGAATCGATCCGCGCTTACGTGATCAAGCGGGCGAACGACACGTACCAGGCCGCGAATAAATAGAGCTTGTTATTTGCCGCGTCGTACCCAAAACTAATCGCGCTTCTTGGGGGCGATCGGTTTCGACGTGGGTTGCGAAACCCCAGGTGCATGCCGAGTTGTAAGTAACTCGTAAAACTGCTTACAAACTTATAGTTGCAAACGAAGACAACTACGCTCTGGCGGCTTAATCCCGCCTAACCTCCGCCTGGTATGTGCTTGTGCATCCAGAATCGGGGGACGCGCTCACAAGCTCGCGACGCCGGTGTGCTCCAGGCCGGTTCGCTAAAACGCTCTGAAGCTGGCCGTGCGTCTTCCCTGCTCTTCGGGTAGCGCATGGCGAGAATCAAAGAATGAGCTAAGCATGTAGTGTCCTGTGGCGTAGTGCTTACGGACGCGGGTTCGATCAAGAAGGGTCGCCTTCACTCGTAAGGGTGAAGTGAACACGGGGCTCACATCGGCGAAGCCTGACGGCGCCAGAGATCTGGCGGCAGCGGTAACGCCGAGGGGTGGAAAGAGGGCTAACCTCAGGTCCGCCCTGTAGAGACTCATAGACCGGCTGACGTCATGTGACGCGAGCCGGCACTAGGATCCGGAGGGCAGCTGCGCCGGATAACACGCTCCGCTCCAGCAGTTGCGCAAGCGACTGCTGGATGAAGGCATAGTCCAGCCCGTCTCGAAAGAGACGGAATCGGCTGTCCCGCCGCCTCCACCAACACGCCCCTTCAGCCGCAAGGCTGAAGGGGCTCTCTCTTTCGCCCTGCGCAGATGCCGAGCACGCCCCTGTCAAATGCAGCTCGCTCGAGCAGCATCGTCCCTGTGTACTTGCCGTTACGCGTCGTTAGACGAACGTAGTCCCTGAGAATGAGCTGTGCGCGAGCGCGCTTGTATGACCGCATGAAAGGTTCGACCTGTGCGAGCAGAGCCAGTGCCTGCCGATTCCACACTGCGTACGCAAAGCTTGGCGTGTGGTGCACCTTGCTGGTCCGTTTACGCGTGAGGTTCCCCGCGCCTATGGTCGCACGCGCGAACTCGAGGATTTCGAGCTCGGTATTACTGAT
>DATEKT010000275.1:0-7648 GCA_035277305.1 Steroidobacteraceae bacterium
GAAGGCGACTACCTCCTGCACGTGCTCGTGCCGAGCATCACCGATCTCGACCAGATCCTGCGCGCGGAGATCTCGCGCATGCCCGGCGTCCAGCGCAGCATGACGACGGTGTGCCTGAAGACGATCAAGGATCGCTCGTCGTTGATCGGCTGCCTGCGTTAGCTGACTAAAGTCAGGGTTGCGTCGTGCGGGCGGCGCGTGGCGCATTGCGCGCAAATTTGCCGAAAATTCGCAGCAGGGTCCGCCGCAAGCGCGCGGCGCACGCGCTGCGAAACCTGCGCAATGGTTTCGATAGCACAAGCTATCTGTCTGTTTGTCGGGCGCGAATCGTTGCGCGTGTCCGCTCGCGCTACAACGCGTGCGCACGCACGAGCGCCCGCCGATGAAAAACCGGATGCGAGTATTTTTCGACGCTGCTATGGTCGCCGCGCTCGCGGGAGAGGGCAGTGACGAACGCGGAGACACAGGCGCGCATCCTGGAGGAGTGGTTCCGTCTACCGGAATCACGCCGCCGTTACGCGACGGACGCAGTTGCGTTCGCGTATCGGCTGCTGCGCGATCAGCCCGAGCTCGTCGGCGGTCCCAAAGAGATCGGCCACGAATCCATCGTCGACTGGCTGCTGCCGCATCTCGCCGAGGCGAAGACCGGCTGACACATTTTCAGGCGCCCTGCAGCGCCTGCGCGATCCCGCTCACCGTCGACACCAGCGCGTTGAACAATTCACGGTCGTTGCGGCCGCCGGCGCGCCAGCGCCGCAACAGGTCGACCTGCACCAGGTGCATCGGATCGATGTACGGGTTGCGTAACATAATCGAGCGCTGCACGGTCGGCTCGCCGTCCAGAAGGCGCTCGCCGCCGCGCACTTTCAGCACTTCATCGCGAGTGCGCTCGAACTCGGCGCGTAGCACGTCGATGAAACGCCGGTGCTTTGCCTCGACCAGACCGTCGTAGGCCGCCGCGATGCCGAGATCCGCACGCGCCAGCGACAGCTCGATGTCGTCGATGAGATTGGAAAAGAAGTACCAGCTGCCGCACATCTCCCGCAGCAGCGGCTCGCCGAGCCGTTCCGCAGCCAGCTTCAGCGCGCTTCCCGCGCCATACCAGCCGGGCAGCATGTAGCGACACTGCGACCACGCGTGCATCCATGGAATCGAGCGCAGCGCTTGGATGCCGCTCGCCTCCGTGCGCGAAGTCGGCCGCGAGCCGATCTGCATGCGCTCGATCGCATCGATCGGCGAGACCTGGCGGAAGAAGCCGGCGAACTCCGCGTCCTCGTACACCGTCGCGCGGTACACGCGGCTCGCTTCCTCGCCGAGCAGATCCAGCGCGGCCCGCCACTGCGGATCGACGTGTTCGGGCCCGATCACGCCCGCGCGCGACAACGTCAATGCGTTGAAAGCCTGCTCGAAGACGCGCAACGCGATCGGGCGCAGGCCGTACTTCTCGTTGATGAGCTCGCCCTGCTCCGTGATGCGCAGACGTCCGCGACGCGCGCCGTCGGGGCCGCTGCGCACCAGCACTTCGGTGCGCCCGCCGCCGCGCGAGCCGCCGTCGCCCTGGCCATGAAACAGCGTCAGATCTATGCCCGCCCGATCGGCAGCGGCGAACAGGGCTTCCTGCGCGTTACGCAGCAGCCAGCGCGACATGACGATGCCGCTTTCCTTGTTGCTCGCCGAGTAGCCGAGCATCACGTACTGGTGGTTGGCGCGGCCGATGAGGTGCTTGCGGTACGCGGGCTCATCGAAGACCTGCGTCATGATCTCGCCGCAGCTGCGCAGCGCAGCGGTCGACTCGAAGAGCGGCGCGACGTCCGTCGGCACATCGCCCGAGCGGCTGTCCGTCGTATCGGCCCAGCGCGACAGCAACAGCACCGAAAGCATGTCGTCGACGCCGCGCGCCGCGCTGACGACGTACGGGCCGATCGCATCGGTCCCGTAGCGATGACGGCAATGAGTCAGCGCTTCGAACACCCACAGGCTGCGCTTGCCGCCCGGATCGAGCACGCACCCCGGCGCTTCGTCGTGCTCCAGTGCTTCGCGCAAGCGCGCAGTACGCTCCTCACTGCTGCGCGAAGACCATTGCGGATCGCCGAGTCCCTGCGCGATGACGGCGCGATGCGCCTCGGCGTTCTGGCGGATATCCAGCGTCGCCAGGTGAAAGCCGAACGTGCGGACGCGACGGATCAGGCGCCGCACCTGGAACAGGCCGGCGTGCTCGCCCTTGTTGGCGCGCAGGCTGTCGGCGATGAGATTCAGATCGCTGAGGAACTCGTTCGCCGAATCGTAGTGGTTGGCGCGCACATCGTACGAAGCCCGCAGCCGCTCCATCACCTGGCCGAGGAACATGCGGTACGGCATGCGATCGTGCCGCCCGGGCGACAGGGATCCCGCGCCCGGCAGCAGTGTTTGATACTGCTCGATGCGAGCTTGCAGCGATGCGGAGATTCCCACGCGCGCCGCGCTCTGCGACAGCGTCTCGGCCAGGCCCTGGCACTCGATGAAGTAGCGGTTGATGATGATCTGCTGGTGGCGCGCGCAGGTCTCGCGGATCGTCTTGGCGTTGACGTCCGGATTGCCGTCCATGTCGCCGCCGACCCAGGAGCCGAAGCGCAAGATCTCCGGCAGCTCGAGCGCGCGCGCCTGCTCGCCGTAGACCTGCTCGAGCGCGGCTTCGATCTCCTCGTAGAAGATCGGCAGGATCTGGAACAGGATCTCGCCGATGAAGAACAGCACGTGCTCGCGCTCGTCGGCGACGCTGAGCCGCTCGCGCGAGTTCTCCGCCGTCTGCCAGCCGCCGGTGATCTCGCTGCGGATGCGGTCCCAGATCTGGCGAGTCTCGGCGGCCGTGCGCGACAGGCCGAGGCGGCCGAGCAGCAGCTGCGCGATCTTCTGCTGCTTGCGCAGGATCGTGCGCCGTGTCGACTCGGTCGGATGCGCGGTGAACACGGGCTCGATCCAGATCTCGATCATCAGACGGCGGATCTCGTCGAGCCCCAGACCCTGGGCGTGCAGTCGCGTGACGGCCTCGATGATGCCGCTCGGCTGCGTCTTGCCTTCGTTGAGATACTGGCGGCGGCGGCGGATGCGATGCACCTTCTCCGCCATGTTGACCATTTCGAACCACAGGGAGAACGCGCGCACCAGGTCGCGCGCCTGTGCGGCCGGAACGTCGCAAGTGCGGCTGGCAAGCTCACGGGCGCCTTCGGCGCTGCCGTCGCGGCGCGCGATCGCCGCCTGACGGTCCTGCTCGACGGCCTCGAACAGCGCGTCGCCGCCCTGCTCGCGGATCACCTCGCCGACCAGCGCGCCGAGCATGTGCACGTCTTCGCGCAGCTCGGCATCTTTCAGCGGAAAGGAAATATCGGAGCGAGGCATGGGGGATGAGCGCGGAAGTGCGCGCGAGTCTAACAGAACGATTGCTAAGATGGAGACAGCTGCCAGACGAGGCCTCCATGTCCCTCATCGCTCAGATTGCCGTTTTTCTCGGCGCCACGGTGCTCGCGATCCCGCTGTTCCGGCGCTTGCGCCTCAGCTCGATCCTCGGCTACCTCGCCGCGGGTGTCGTGATCGGGCCCTGGGGGCTGCGCATCATCCAGGACGCCGAAGGCGTGATGCACATTGCCGAGTTCGGCGTGGTGCTGTTGCTGTTCGTGATCGGACTGGAGCTGCAGCCATCGCGACTGCGAGCGATGCGCAAATCGATCTTCGGGCTGGGGCTCGCGCAGGTCGTGCTGACCACTGCGGTCTTCACCGCGATCGCGCTCGCACTCGGCCTGCCGGCCAATGCAGCGCTCGTTACCGCGTTCGCGCTGTCGCTGTCTTCGACGCCGCTCGTACTGCAATTGCTGGCAGAGCGCCAGCAGCTCAACACGCATCACGGCCGCTCGAGCTTCGCGATCCTGCTGTTCCAGGACATCGCAGTCATGCCGATGCTGGCCATCCTGCCGCTGCTCGGCGGCGATTCGCAGGATCTCTCGACCACGCTGCTGAGCGGATTGAAAGGCCTGGCGGTGCTCGCCGCGCTGGTGTTCGGCGGTGGCTATGTGCTGCGTCCGGTGCTACGCATCGTGGCCGAGACGAAGGTGAGCGAAGCATTCACCGCCGCCGCTCTGCTCGTCGTTCTCGGCACGGCGCTGATCGTCAACGCCGTGGGGCTGTCCATGGCGCTGGGCGCCTTCATCGCCGGCCTGCTGCTCGCCGACAGCGAATACCGCCACGAGCTCGAAGCCGACATCGAGCCGTTCAAGGGACTGCTGCTTGGGCTGTTCTTCATGTCCGTCGGCATGACCGCGAACCTCGGGCTCCTGCTCGAGCAACCGGGCCGGATCGCGCTGTTCGTCGCCGGCCTGTTGATCGTGAAATTCGTGCTGTTGTGGGTGCTGGCGCGGCTGACGCGGCACTCCGCCGAAAGCGCGCGCGGCCTGGCGTTCGCTCTGCCGCAGGCCGGCGAGTTCGGCTTCGTGCTGTTCTCGCTGGCCGTGACCTACCGCGTGATGGATCCCTCGCTCGCGGAAATGCTGGTCATCGTCGTCACGATCTCGATGATCGTGAGCCCGCTGCTGATGTCGCTGCACACGAACGTGATCGAGCCGCGCTTCGCGAGGACGGAGCAGCGCGAGTTCGACAAGGTCGAGAGCCAGGAGAGCCGCGTGATCATCGCGGGCTTCGGCCGCGTCGGGCAGATCGTCGGCCGCGTGCTGCGCATGCGGCGCATCCCCTTCACTGCGCTGGAGTCGAGCGTTGCGCAGGTCGACTTCATGCGCCGCTTCGGCAACAAGGTGTACTACGGGGACGCGTCGCGTCTCGAAGTGCTGCAGGCGGCGGGCGCCGCGCGCGCCGAAGTGTTCGTGCTCGCAACCGAAGACATCGACCAGTCGGTGCGCACAGCCGAGCTGGTGCGGCGGCATTTCCCGCATTTGCGGATCATGGCGCGCGCCCGCAACCGCCAGCATGCGCTGCGGTTGATGGACATCGGCGTGAAGTACTTCATCCGCGAGACGTACCTGTCGAGCCTCGATCTCGCGCAGCACACGCTGGAAGCGCTCGGCCTGACGCGTGCCGACGCGGTCGAGAGCATTCGCCGCTTCGACATCCACGACAAGAAGCAACTGCAGGTGCAGCGCACGATCCGCGACGACGAGCAGAAGCTGATCCAGTCGGCGCAACTGGCGGCGCGCGAGCTGGAGCAGTTGTTCGAATCGGATACCGAGCAGACGCAGGAGACGCCGGAGCGCCGCGTCGAGGCTAGCTGATCGCCTGGATCGTGCGCGTGTAGGCCGAGTGCACCAGGCCTTCGATGGCCTTCTCGGCGCGCGGTGCGAGCAGCAGGCGGAGCATGACTTCGTCGGAGGAGCGCGCCGGATCGTCGATCAGGATCTGCTCCATGAAGCGCGTGATGCGATGCTGCACTTCGTTGATGAAGCGCAGCTTGTGCGGATCGATCGGCTGCTCGCCGCCGGCGCCGTAGAAATTGCGCGCCTCGAGCGTCATCTCGTACATGAAGCGCGCCAGCAGGCGCGACTTCTCGAGCGACGACATCTCTTCGAAATGGCGGATTTCCGAGTCCAGGTTCATTGCCTGCGGATCATCAGCGCCCGCTGCGCCGATGGCAAGCGCCGGGCGTCGGGCGGTCCGACGAAAGGCATAATGTGACGAGGGTCTCAGGCCGGGAAGAAGTCGATCGGCTTGGTGACCGTGATCGTACCGACATCCTTCGCTTCGAAGCGGAACAGCTTGATGCGTGCCACCAGCTTGCGCTCGAGCTCCGGGTCGTTGAGCTCGCTCGACACGACCTCGCAGCGCGTGACCGAGCCGTCCGCGGCGATCGTCAGCTCCAGCACCAGCTTGCCCTGAAGATCCGGCTTGTCGCGCAACGCGCGCGTGTACAGCGCGTAAATGGCGCTCTTGTTGCGATCGAAGATCAGCGCGATCTCCTCCTCGCTGCGCGATGCCTTGCCGCTGCCGGCGCCGCGCTCGACCTTGTTGGTACCTTGCGCCGCGAGCGTGGCCGACGACACCTGCGTCGTCGAGTGACCGGTGAGCGAGCCCGCGCCGCCACCGTATCCGCGGCTCAGTGAGGCGGTGTTGATGCCGCCGCTGCTGTTACCGACCTTCGACGTGATCAGCGAGCGCTCCGACGCCGTGGTCTCGCCGACCTTGCCGGTGAGATTCTTGGTCATTGCGGCCTTGTCGAGCACCGCGTTGTCACGCAGGTCCGCGAGCTGGTCCTGCAGTTTCAGCAGGCCGGCGTTCTGCGCGCGCTCGCGCGCGTCCGGTTTCGGCGGCTGCGGCTTGGGCTGCTCGATCTTCTTCTCCGGCTCCGGCTTCTTTTCTTCGAGCTTCGGCGGCGGAGGTGGCGGAGGCGGCGGCGCTTTCTTCTCCAGCACCAGCTTGACGATGCGGTCCGGGATCGCCGGCGCCTTCGCCGATTCGCGCTCGGGCACCGGCAGGAACGGGATCAGGATCGCGAAGATCGCAAAGACGATGAACGCGTTGCGCACCACCTTGCGAAAACGCTGCTCGACTTCCTCGGTCGGCGACCAGGGCAGGTCGTACAGGCGATAGTAAGGAGCGAGTGTCATGCGGGTTGCACCGGCTCAGTTGTTCAGCGACGCGGTGCGCGCCGTAGCTGGGGCCGCGGGCGAGCCCGCGCGCTCGATGACTGCGAGCGACACCTTGCCGTAGTCGGCATCGGTGGCCGTCGCCATGACTTTGCGCAGCACTTTGTACGGCGTGTTGCGGTCGCCGAGGATCGTCACTTCACGATCCTTGATGTCCTCTTTCGCCGCGCCCGCAAGCACCTTGTCGGCCTGGCCCTGCAGCGCGACCTTGAGCGGCGCAATCACTGCTTCGGGGGAAGCCTCGAGCTCGGCCAGCGTCGCGATCGCGCGGCCGTTCACCAGCAGCTCTTCCTTGGTGATCATCACCACCACGGAAGGGTGCGGCTTCTTGTCGGAGATCGATTCCGGGATCGTGATGTTCTTGGTGTTCGGCAGCACGTCGACGTCGGACGTGTGCACCAGCAGGAACACCACCAGGATCGTCAACATGTCGATGAACGGCACCAGCGTCATGTGGTTGCCGCCCTCGACCTTGTTGCCGCGCTTGCGGTGGCGCTTGATGCGATAAGGCGTCATGTCGGGGCGTCTCCCACCGAGACATCCGGGAACAGCTCCGCGACGTCCCACTTCGAGCCCGGGACGGGGAACACGCGCACGGTGTCCATCACCTTGACGAGCGTGTCGTACGCGATTTCCTGCTCGAGCAGGATGGTCGCGTCCGTCTTGTCGTTGTACTTGGTCTTCACCAGCGCCAGGTAATCCTGCAGGCCCTTGAGATCGTACGTGCCCTGCGCCGACGGCAGCGTCTTCAGCAGGCCGGTGCCGCGATCGGCGACTTCGATCCGGTCGGCGCGCACGATCACCTCGAGGTTCAGGCCCTGCGGCAGGTCGGGCACGGCACTGTCCGCCCCGGGCAGGTTGAGCTCGAGAATGTTCGTCTTGGTGAACACCGCCGTGAAGATCAGGAAGAACACCAGGATGATCATCATGTCGATCATCGGCACGACGTTGATGTCATGGCGCCCGCGGTAGCGCGCATGATTGCGCGACACCCGCCGCGCGACCTTGGACTGGGCCATTGCCTAGCT
>DATEKT010000276.1:0-6427 GCA_035277305.1 Steroidobacteraceae bacterium
TCATGCAACTGGTGCAGCATCGAGGCATCGCCAAGAGCCTTCTGATCGGCCTCCTCGGAGCGATCGCTGGCTATGTCACGCTCGCATTGACCTCCACCCTCGTCCAGGAGGTCTGGCTCGGCGGCGTGAGCTATCTGGACTCCACACGAGTCGTGCTGGTTTTCGCGGGTGTCTTCACGCCCTTGTGCGCGTTCGCAGGCGGCCTCGTTGGATCGCTCGTCGCCGGCCGCTCACGTTGGCTCGCCGCAGGAATTCTCTGCGGATTGATCACCGTCGAAACGACCTACCTCTACACCACTCATCGTGTCGATGGACCGCTCTGGTTCGAAGCCGGCGCTGCGGCAGCTTTGATCCTCGCCGTGTGCGCCGCCACCTGGCTGCACGGACGCTACGCCAGGAAATCCTCACCTACAGCCGCACCGACCTGAAGCTATCGAAGTCGCCGCGCGCGTGGTGCGCCGCCGTGTCCTACAACCGCGCATTGCGTTGTTGTAGGAGTGGCGCAGTGTGCTTTGCAATCGTAGCGCGATGTGCGTATCACTGGTGACAGGTCAACGCTTGACCACGGAGATAACCATGACGCGCCGTAATCTCGTTTGCCTGATGGCCGCGCTCGCGTTGTGTCTCTGCAGCTTGCCTGCAGCGGCGAAGCAGCCGAGATCTTACCGCCTGGCCCTCGTCGCTTCCTTGTTCGTCGATCTGGAACGCGGCGGACAGAACCTCACCATCGGTGGCCTCAATGACAAGGGAGAAGTTGCGGTATACGAGGAGGACTTCAATCAATTTCGCTCGTACGTGTGGCACGAGGGTGAGATTCAGGAAGTCGGATCAGCCATTCTGAGAGGCATCAACGACCGATCGGTCGTCAGCGGCGAGTTCCGGGGCGGACCCGGCGCGGAGGGTGCGTTTTTCTGGCACGACGGCGATATGTTCTTTCTGCAAGCCGCCACCGGCGAGCGCCTCCTGTTTGCCACCGATATCAACAATCGACGTCAGGCTATCGTGTCTTACGTCGCCGGACAGAGCATCGGACCCGCACTCTGGCGACGCGGTGAGATCACGAAGCTCGACCCGCCGCCTGGGTTCAGCGGCTCGTCTGCGCGGCGTCTGAATAATCACGGCGTCGTGGTGGGTGCCGTGGGTTCTCCAGGCACGAACTCTTTTCCGGCGATGTGGCAGGACGGGACGGTGATGCAGATCGCACTTCCGCCGGGCGCCATCGGTGGTGCCGCCGGTGACATCAACGACCGCGGAACGGTGGTTGCCAACGCGGACTTCGATGGCCAGCCGTTCGGTCACACCATCGCCTACCTGTGGAAGGATGGAGAGATCACGTTGTTGCCGCCGCTGACGAGCGAGCATCAGACCAGCGGTGTGGGCAGTATCAACAATCACGACATCGTGGTCGGAGCCAGCACCACGATCCCGGGACGGACTTTTCTTGCGGACGCGACGATCTGGCGCCGCGGCCGCGCAACGAACCTCAACGACCTGATCTGCGATCAGGATCCACTCAAGCCCTTCGTTCACCTGAGCGGCGCGGAGCAGATCAACAACCCCGGGCAAATCGTCGCGCGCGGGCGGGACTCACGGCTGTCGTCCGCGTTCATCAACTACTACCTGCTCACGCCCGACCGTTGTGGTGAAGGCGCGCCTCCTTGACGCCCTACGGCCGCACAACCCTGAAGTTATCGAAATCCGCCGTCGCGTTGAACGTGATGAGCCCATAGCGTCCCGTGGGCAACGTGGCGTCCACGCCCTCCGCCACCAACGCCTCGTTGATGTAGAGCCTCAGCGACGAGCCGATCGCCTCGAGACGCGCTCGATAGGCAACTCCCGGCAGAAACGTGAACGGCACCTGCTTGATCGACGAGTGGACGCCATTCACGCGCTTGCGAATCGCTGCCCTGTCACGGAACAGCGCCACGTAGTAGTGGTTGTTATCGTCGACATGTCGCGCCATCAGCCCGACGAAGGCGTCGGCGACGCCCGCCCTGAATGCTTGCGGACGCACGAGGGCGCTCACGATCTGGTCGCGCGTCGGTCCGCCGTTCACTGCGCGCGGAGTACCGGTTAGCAGTGACTGCCGGTACAAGACCTCGGGGAAAGGACCGTGAGGAACGTCAGGCACGATGCTCCACGCGTTAGCTGGCGCGCTCGTCCATGGCCGGCTACCTTCGTTGAAATTCCGGCTGAAATCGCTGAACAGCAGCGTCTGCGGGCTGGTGGTCACGATGACGTTGTCGTAGTCAGTGCGCGCCCGGAACATCGTCAGCCCCGCCAGACCTCGAGTGTGCGATTCATCGATCACGTCCACCACGCGCTCGCCATTGACGTACGCTCGCAGATGCGAGCCGATGGCTTCGATGCGGAAGCGGTACGTGCGGCCGAGCACCAGCGACAACGGCGCCGTCCCGATCTGCTGGAACACGCCGTTGACGATCTTGCCAACTTGCAGAGAGGTCGGACGGGCGAGCAGGTAGTAGTAATTCTGCAGATCCGTGTAACGCACCAGGAACCCTGCGCCCGACGATACTGTAGCGAGCTCCTGGATTCGCACGTCGGCCTCGATCGACAGATCGGTGCCGCTGAAGGTCGTGAGAACGGCGCGCGCCCAAGCGTCCGTTTTGAGCTGCTGGAATACGCGCGAGACCCCGGAGCTCGCGATTCGCCAGTCAGTCTTGCCCGAGAACGCCCAGTCCGCTGTGCTCGGGTTGGAAAAGGATTTCTCGAGACGACGCGGCACCGGCAACGTCGCGGGAATATCGAAGACGTAGAGATCAGCGCCCTCGGTGGACGCTGCGACCCGATTGCCATCGACGCTGAGCTTCACCTGGCGCGGCCAGGGTTCAGGAATGAAACGTGGAAGAAGGTCCGACGGATCCAGCGTCGCCTCATGTCGATACTGCCCTGCCGCGTCCTGCCGGAACACGCCGATTTCACCCTCGTTCCGGGCGAGCGCCGCGAATGCGCGCTGACCGACAAAGACCGCTTCATCCAGAAAGATGTGCTCATCGCTCAACAGTGAGTGCTGCACTGTCCAGGCGCCGGTCGCGTCGCGAACGAAGTAAGAGCCGACGTCACCCGGCTTCGTCCACTGGTCCAGCTGCAAGGCGACGCGATCATCGATCACCGCACCCAGCGGGCAACACGGCTCATCCACCGTCATGACTCGCCAGGATCCGCCGCTCAGATCGAAGATCTGGATATCCCGCCCGACGAACTCGCTTGGCGTCGGTTCATACTCATCGCCGGTGGCTCCAATCTCCGTGGTGGCTACCCACAGGCTATTGGGACCGCTGATCTCAGGAGTGTCGAACCTCGTTCCAGGATTGCCGACTGCGTAAGTGATGTCTGCCCACTGACCTGCTGCGTTCTTGCGCACGAGTGCGACAGCGGTCGGCGATCCAAACGATCCTGCGACCCCCACCGTCCCGCGATAGACGTCAACGTGCGATGGCCTGCTGAGCGGGAGCTCGGTCAGCTTTACTCCGCCGCTCGTGAACTCTATGACGTAAGCGTTGCCCGCCGGGTGAGAGAAGGCTCCCAGTGAGCCCTCGCAGTCGAGGTCCGGAGCGCCCCAGATGTTCTCAGCGCTGTCGACCAGCACAGAAACCAGTTCGCCGACGAATTGCCAGGTCCCGTCGGCCTGCTGTTTGAAGTGAACCAGAGATGCTATCTCGCCGAAGAGATGCTCGGGATCCTGACGATCGCGAACTGCGATCGCCAGCAGGTCGCTTCCATGGAGACAGACATCGCGTGCACCGAAATCGTACAGCGGAGGCAGCGAGATGTGTTGCTGCTCGTGCAGAGTGACCGGCTGTGCGGCTGAGCGCGGCGAAAAGCCGGTGAGAAATGTCAGGGCCAGAGAGATCGCTACCAGCACGGGTACACGCATGATTCATGACTCCCAGTGTTCGCCAGCTACGGCCGCACCGCTCGGAACGTATCGAAGTCCGCCGTCGCGTTGAACGTGATCAGCCCATAGCGCCCCGTAGCCAGCGTCGCGTCCACGCCTTCCGCTACCAATTGGTCGTTGATGTACAACCGCAGCGATGAACCGATGGCTTCGAACCGCACTCGATACGCAGCTGTCGGACTTACCGTGAACGGCACTTGCTTGATCGAGCTGTGCACCCCATTCACGCGCTTGCGAATCGCTGCCCGATCACGGAACAGCGCCACGTAGTAGTGGTTGTTATCGTCGACATGTCGCGCCATGAGCCCGACAAAGGCGTCGGCGACGCCCGCCCTGAATGCTTGCGGCTGCACGATCGCGCTCACGATCTGATCGCGCGTCGGTCCGCCGTTCACTGCGCGCGAAGTGCCCGTGAGGAGTGATTGGCGATAGATGCCGTCACTGCCGATGTTCACCTGCACGGTGCTCCAGGCGTTGGCCGGCGCGCTCGTCCATGGCCGCTCACTGGGACCCGTCTGAAAATCGTCTGTCAGCAGCGGCGTCAGCGAACGGGTCGTCACGATGACGTTGTCGTAGTCCGTGCGTGCCCGAAACATCGTGAGTCCAGCCAGGCCGCCAGCGTGCGATTCGTCGATCGCTCCGATCATCCGCTCGCCATTGACGAATGCTGAGAGTTGCGCGCCGATGGCTTCGAGCCGCAAGCGGTACGTGCGGCCGAGCACGAGCGGGAGCAGGGGCCGCGTACTTGCCCTGACCTGGAACACGCCGTTGACGACCTTGCCAATCTGCAGAATGTTCTGGTTGATGAGCAGGTAATAATAGTTCTGCGGATCCGTGTATCGCACCATCAAGCCAGCCCCGGGCGATGTGGCGATGAGCACGTTGATGCGCACGTCCGCCTCGATCGCCTGGTCGGTGCTGCTGAATGTCGTGAGTGCGGCACGCGCCCAGGCGTCTGTCCTGAGCTGTCGGAACACGCGCGAGCCTCCCGAGCTCACGATGCTCCAGTCGGTCTTGCCCGAGAAGGACCAGTCCGCCGTGCTCGGGTTCGAGAAGGATTTCTCGAGACGGCGCGTAGCAGGCAGCGTCGCAGGGATCTCGAAGACACGGATCGGCCCGAGGAAGCTGGCCGTTGCGACGCGATTCCCGTCGACGCTGAACCTCAGTGAAATGCCGCTCGAGGGGCGCAGCGTCGCCTCATGACGATATTGCCCTGGCGCCTCTTGTCGGAAGACGGCGACTTCATTTCGGTTCCTGAGCTGTGCAAACGCACGCTGACCTATGAAGACGGATTCCTTGACGAAGAGGTGCTCATCGCTGAGCAGCGATTGCTGCACTGTCCAGGCGCCCGCGGCGTCACGGACGAAATACGAGCCGACGTCGCCGGGCTTCGTCCACTCTTCCAGCTGCAGAGCGAGGCGATTGTTGATGACCGCGGCGGGCAGGCAGCATCGGTCCAACGTCGTCGTCAGTCGCCACGATCCGCCGACCAGATCGAAGATCTGCAGATCCTGGTCGACGAAGCCGCCCGAGAGCGGTTCGTAGTCATCGCCAGTCGCCGCGATCTCCGTGGCAGCGACTGTCAGGTTGTTGGGACCGGTGATCTCGGGATCGTTGAACCTCGTTCCGGGATTACCGACCGCATACGTGATGTCTGCCCATTGGCCCGCTGCGTTCTTGCGCACGAGCGCGACAGTCGTCGGCGCGCGCCAGGATCCTGCGATTCCGACAGTGCTGCCGAAGACATCCGCATGCGATGCCCCAGCCAGACCCGGGATTCCGGTGAGTTTCGGTCCCGCACTCGTGAACTCTATGACGGTGGCGCCGCCCGCCGGATGAGTGAACGCCCCCAGCGATCCTTCGCAGTCGAGATCCGGAAAACCGAAGAATTCCTCAGAACGGTCCATTTGCACCGAGGTCAGCTCCCCCACGAATTGCCAGTCGCCGCCCGCTTGTTGTCTGAAGTGCAGCAGCCCGTCGACCTGGCCTTGCGCGAGTGGATCGGGGTGCGCACGAGCAGCGATCGCGAGCAAGTCACTCCCGTGCAGACAGACATCCTGAAGGCCAAAAATCTGAAAGTAAGGCTCAGGGATCGGGATACGTTGCTGCTCGTGCAGAACGACAGGCTGTGCGGCGGAGCGCGGCGAAAAAATCATGAAGCTCGTCAGGGCCAGGCAGATCGCTACATGCACGAGCACACGCATGGTGTCTACTCCCCATCCCTAATGACGAGTCAACAGTACTCCGCGTATTCGTCCATTGCCATGGCGTCCTACATCGCGAAAAATCTTGCTGTAGGACGACTAGCGTATGATCGCGCTTTGCAAAAACGACTCGAGGGACCGACCTTGCAGGACGAAGCATTCAAATCCACGGGCATCCGCTCGATTCGCTATGACGAGCGCACTCGCACGCTCGATGTCGCGTACGTAAATTCAGGCGAGTACCGCTACTTCGACGTGGAACCAGAGGTGTACCTGTGGCTCAGCAAGGTCGAGTCGAAGGGCA
>DATEKT010000277.1:0-6989 GCA_035277305.1 Steroidobacteraceae bacterium
CGCGACGTCGAATTTCGTCAGGGGCCCATCCATGATTCCAAAAAACGCATGTGACGAGCCGACATGCACATCAATATCGAGGATGAAGCTTCTTGGCTTCGCGCCGCCCACGAACTCAACCGTTCCGCTCAAACGTCGAACGGGCAGAGGATCGAGCGTAACGTGCAAGTCGGTCGGCGCAGCAGCCACATCCTCGATCACGATGCGAGCGGTGTGGTATCCAGGCGAAAAGACGATTGCCTTCAGGGACTGCGCCGGCTGCCCGCGGACGGCGATCGGGATGTGGATTTGTTTCGCGGACCCACGCACTTGGGTGCGGTATCCACCGAACGGGCCGGCCAACATGTACTCCACTTGAATAACGGATGCGTCGGCGGCGCCATCGACGTGTAGCCGGAGAGTGGGCGCAGACTCCTGACAAGCCGCCTCACCGGATGCGATGGCGAGGACAATAACCGCGAGTGCCTTCGCGACGGCCTTCACTCGACTCTCCGACCGCTCATGACTTGTCCGCTATCGCTGATATCGAGCCGCGTGACTTTCGATCCTTCCTTCACGAAGGTCAGCGTCCACGGCCGGATCTTCAGGAAGAACTGCGAGGGTGCTTCGGCGAAGAGTTCGCTCCGCTCGCCCTCAGGCACGTCGATGTACAGATGGCCGCCTTGCTCGGTGACGGTGACCACGCGGTGGGGCAGCTGGTAGCGGCCCACGTACATTGCGGCCAGCTTCGCGTCGAGCGATGTGATCTTGCGCGCCTTGGCCTGGCGGTCGGCGATCCACTTTTTCAGTGCGGCTTGCGAGCTGATTTCGCAGTCCTTGGCCGGGCCCGTCGTCGGAATGTCGGCCGCTGACGCCTTTGCGTCGGCGCGGTTCGCAACCTCGGGCACGAACGCGTTGAGGAAGGCACAGGCGAAGACGTTGTTGGTGATGTCCTCTCCCACCTGGTAGTGGTGGTCTGCGAGCGCCTCGCTGTTGGCCAGCGCGAAGAGCGTGAGGTGCCGCGCGGGCACCTTGACGTAGATCGCGGAGAAGCCGGTGCCCCAGTGGCCGAAGTGCCAGACGAGCCGCGTACCGCGGTAGTCAGTAACGAACCAGCCCAGACCATGCGCGAGCGGTTGGCCGGCGTTAGACGTGAAGGGTGTCCATGCTCGCGCCAGTATCTCGGCTTTCAGCAGCTCGTGGCGATCGATCGCCACGTCGTACTTCGCGAGGTCGCGGACCGTGGACAGCAGTCCAGCTGATGCCCACAAGTCACGCGGCGGGTAGCCCGAGAACAGCGTTTCGCCGCCGCCCCAGTACGTGTAGGGCCGCGCGAATTTCGTCAGGTTCTGCCGGTAACGCGCGAGGTTGTCTTTGCCCAGCACTGCCCACGTCTTGTCGTCGTCGGCGACGTCGGGGCCCGGCACGCTGTCACGCATCGCGAGCGGGTCGAGGAATGTCTCGACGAACAACTGACGCAAGGGCTTGCCGGTCTTCTTCTCGAGAATCGCCTTGAGGTACTCGAAGCGGTCGGGGTTGTAGTTGAACTTGTCGCCGGGCGTGCCTTCGGAGGTGTGGCTGAGCAGGTGCTTGATCCTGACCGAGTCGTCCTTGAAATCCTCCGAGTAGTGCGAGACCGGCTCGTCGAGGTCGAGCTTGCCCCGTTCCGCCAGTTGCAGAACCAGGATCGCCGTGAACGTCTTGGTCAGGGATGCGATGTGGTAGAGCGTGTCGGGCGTCGCTGGAATGCGGCGCTCGACGTCCGCATAGCCGAAGCCTTTCGCCGAGAGCACTTCGCCATCGCGGATCACGATGGTCGACAGGCCGGGGATCTTGAGAGCGTCGCGGTCGGCTTCGACGCGGCGCTCGAAGGCTGGCACGTCCGGGGTTTGCGCTGACGCGATGGTCATGCTCCCCGCGAAGAGCACGGCTATCAGCACGAGAAAGCGATGCTTCTGACGATCCATGACGTGAGCCTCCGGTGAGGCGACGCTACTCCTCCTGCTCGAACATTCGTGTCTGCCAATCTTCTGGCCTGGTCGGATTGCCGCCTGCCCGCAGACGTGCTCTGACCGTCAACTCCTGATATCCCTCCGGACTGCCCCAGCTGACCAGATAACCGCTGCGATCCAGATGAATCTGGATCGCGGTCTCAGGTGCGGCCTGGCCGTCAGTCGCGTTCGCCTGCACGGTGCTTCGAGTGGCCTGGATGAGCGCAAGAGCCTCCTCAGTTCGAAGATCGCCGGTCACACGGACCTCGAACTTCTGAGAATCAAGCTGCAGGTAGCGGCGCAGCTCTACGTCATCGCACTTCCACAGCTCTTCCGGTGCTTGCCGCAGGCACCGAACCTGGAAGGCTGTCTTGATGCCGCCGCTGTCCGCATGAGGAAAGTAGACGATGCTGGCGATATCCGTCGACCGTACCGAACGCTGTGCAGAAGCAAACTTGATTCCAGGGCTCGACGACAGAAGCGGGTGCCTCTGCATCACTTGCAGAGTGATCCTCTCGAGGTCGCTTTCGCTGAGCGGCACGGTGTCTCCAGGCGCGGCAGTCAGCTCTGTGATGACAAGTAATAGCGCAGCGGTGGCAAAGAGTCTGGCCATGACTGAAGATACACTCATGACTGCGTTCCGCATATCTATCGTGCTTTTGCTCGGCATGCTGTCGGGTTGTCAGCGACAGCAGTCGCCGCCGCCGGACACCGTGTTCGTCGGCCACTTCGTGACACTCGATGTGTTGCTGCCCGAAGTGGAGGCCCTTGCCGTGGCAAACGGCCGGATCGTTGCCGCCGGCACACGCGCAGAAATGCTGGCTCTCGCCGGCGAAAAGGTGCAGCGCATCGAAGTGCCTGGCATTGCTGTCCCCGGTTGGGTCGATGCGCACGTCCACATCTCAGGCCTGGGCAGCACGCTGGAGACACTCAACGTCGAGAGGATGAGCAAAGAAGAGATCGCCAAGGCTGTTGCCGTCGTCACGCAAAAAACGCCGGCGGGCGATTGGATCATCGGCCGCGGCTGGGATGAGGGGTACTTCGCCAAACGCGCGGATCCGACCGCGGCGGACCTCGACCCGGTGACTGCGCAGCATCCTGTGGTGCTCTCAGGGATTGGCGAGCACTCCGTGTGGGTCAACTCGCTCGCACTCGAGCGGGCCGGCATCAACAACGAAACACCGGACCCGCCGGGCGGGCGCATCGTGCGCGATGCCGAAGGGCACGCGACCGGCCTGCTGCTGGAGGAGGCGCAGAAGCTGGTCTCCGCAGTGATGCCGGACACGAACACACCGGAGGCGCGCGAACGACGCATTCGCGCCGCGCTTCAGCAATACGTGCGGTGGGGGCTCACCGGCGTTCACGACGCAGGCACGGATCTGGCGGACATCGCCATTCTCAAGCGGCTGGCCGCGAGCGGCGAACTGCCGATTCGCGTCTATGCGATGGCGTATGGCGATGCCGCCATCGAGCACTACCTCAAGAACGGCCCCGAGCTTGGCCTTGGCGACGGGCACCTCACCGTTCGCAGCTTCAAGATCTACGTCGACGGCGCGCTGGGATCGCGCGGTGCGGAGCTTTCGGCGCCCTACGCCGATGCACCGCAGACATCGGGTTTGCCGCAGATGCAGGACGCAGATATCGATCGGTTCATACGCCGCGCACAGCAGAAGCATTTTCAAGTCAACGCTCACGCAATCGGCGACCTCGCCGTCAAACGCATGCTGGACGCTATCGAGCGCAACCATGTCAGCGCGACAGACCGCTATCGTATCGAGCACGCGTCGATGATCGCGCCTCGGGATGTGCAGCGGTTCCATGAGCTCGGGGTCATCGCATCCATGCAGCCGGTGTTCATCGGGGAGTACAGTCGTTGGGGCGTGGAGCGGGTGGGTCCGCAACGAGCGCCGTGGCTCATGCCGGTTGCAGATCTCGTCATCGCTCGCGCGATGATCGCTTCAGGCACGGACTATCCGGCTTCCGATTCGGGCGATCCGCGCGCGACCTTGAATGCCCTGGTCACGCGCACCGGTTTTGACGGCAAGCCGAAGGAAGGTTTCTATCCGCTGCAAGCAGTCGGCATGTCTACCGCCCTGTGGTCCATGAGCGAGGCTCCCGCCCATGCGGCGTTCCAGGAGAATGATCTCGGCAAGCTGACGATCGGCCGATACGCCGACTTCACGGTGCTCGGCGAGGATCCGCGCAAGGTTTCGAAGGAACGGCTGTTACAGATACCTGTGTTGATGACGGTGGTCGGCGGCAAGGTTCTCAAGCGCGAGGGCGGATCATGAAGCGACGCACTTTCATTGCTCTGACAGGCGCGGCGTTCGCCGCATCGGGTCTGCGGAGCCGCGCTTACGCCAAGTCGTCGGGAACGACCTTTCTCGTCGCGCATGGAGCGTGGTCGGCAGGATGGGCGTGGAAGAAGATGCATCCGCTGATGCGCTCGGCGGGACATCAGCTCTACACACCGACGTACACCGGACTCGGCGAGCGCGAGCACCTCGCGACTCCAGCCATCGATCTCGACGTACACATTCAAGACATGCTGGGCGTCATCAAGTGCGAGCAGCTGCGCGATTTCGTCCTCATCGGCCACAGCTATGGCGGCGCGGTGGCTACGGCGGTCGCCGATCGCGTTCCGGAGCTCGTTCGCAAGCTCGTCTATCTCGATGCCTTCGTGCCGACGGATGGCCAGTCAGTCATGGATCTCATTCCTCCCGCCGGCGCCGCGCGTATGCGAGCCGCGACCCAAGCAGCCGATGGCTGGCGCCTGCCGCCGAATCCAATACCCTCCGATACTTCCGCCGAAGACACGCAGTGGATCCATTCGCTGCGCATGCCGCAGCCCATCAAGACATTTGAAACGCCCGTTCGGCTGCAGCATGGCGACACGAAGATTCCGCGCGCTTACATCTACTGCAAGCGCGCCACTCCCGACGACACATTCCGGCAGTTCGCGACACGCGCGCAGCGGCAGGGCTGGGACTATCGCGAGATCGACGCGAGCCACTCACCGCACGTGACAGCCCCGGACGCGCTGATGGCGCTGCTGCAGGCTATTTCCTGATCGCCTCCGCTCCATCGAGAATCAGATTCGCACCTGGCTCTGAGACGGCCTTCTCGACCCACTTCGCGATGTCAGCACCGCCGACAGCGGATGCAGCTTCGAGATACGCGTCTTTACTCACCGCACTCCCGATGTGCCCCGGACGCTTCAGGTAGTCGCGCCAGACCGCATAAAGACCATCCTGCTTCGTGGCAGCTCGCACCTTCGAATCGATCGCGAGGTTGATCAGCATCCCGCAGCTGTATGCGGCATCGAAGGTTCCCGCTGAGATGGCATCGCGAACGGACCGGCCTTTGAGAACTTCCCGGCACTTGGCGCGCGCCTTCTCTTCCTCAGACTTCACGTACTCGCTCGCCTTGGCGCGCAAGGCTATCGCCGCGAACGCGTCGGCAGCACCTTCGGTAATCCACTCATCGCCCTTCGTCGTCGACGTCGTGCGCTGATACAAATGCGCTGTCTCATGCACGAAGTGCCACGCAAGCTCGTCCGCGAACCCCGGCTTTTCCATCTCGGCAGGCCACTTGGCGCCATAGAAATGAATGAAGACCTGGCCGGGCAGCACACCGCCCTGTCGGCCCCAGCCCTTGGGATGCGACACATCATAGGAGACGAAGAGCATGGGGCGCGTCGGAATCGCGCCGAGCTTTGCAGAGAACAAGTGCATGAACTCCGGCAACTGCGCGAGTAGCTGACCGCGAATTCGCTCGGGCAATGCCGTGTCGAGGACGGCGATGAAGTCCTTGGTCTGCTGCGGCGTGTTGTTGCCGACATAGATGGAACGTCCGTCCTCCTTGTCGATCCAGTGCGCCTGCGCCTTCATCGTCTTGCCATTGAGGATGATCCGATCTTCTGTGCCCGCCGACAGATACATCGACCACGATGCGTCATCGGGACAGCGGTCCGCGCATGCGAAGTAGCGGCCCGTGTGGAACAGCATTCCGCCATCGCCGAACGGCGAGAACGGCGCGTACTCCTTCGGTAGATCGATGTACGTCGGGCTCATCCGGAATCGGACAGTGCGGAACTGAGCGCCGTCCTTACGCCGTGCAACCTCGCCGCGATCGGTGGTGACGATTTCGAAGCCTTGATCCGGCAACCAGGTCCGGCCGCGCGAATCGTCGGGGGAGCTCTTGAACTCGAGCTTGTCCACCGGCTGGGCGAAGTCATACCGGACCTGCCATTGCATGCCTTTGAGCGCCGTCACGAGAATTTCCGGAGTCGGAGCAGCTGCCTGCACGGCACCCGAAACAAAACAGACGATCGCCAGGAGGAGATTGGTATTTTTCATGCTAAACCCGTCGTAATCGGCGGCCGCTTCCCGCCATGTCAGTATGGCCAATATTGCTAAGATGGCGCATGAATCGATGCCGCCGCCGTCTTTTCGCGCTCCCGCTCGTCGCAGTTCTCGTCGCTGCCTGCGCGGCGCATCCACCCGCTCGATATCTATTCACCTGGGTCGGTGACGAAGACCGCACGGACAGCGACTTCCTCGCCGTCATCGATCTGGCGCGGCAGGGCGACCGGTACGGCACCCTGGTCGCTACGACACCGATCGGCGAGAAAGGTCTCTGGCCGCATCATACCGAGCACGAACTGGGTGCGAGCCGGATGTTGTTCGCGAATGGCTTCGCGGGCAATCGCAACATTGTGTTCGACCTGCACGACGCGCTCCATCCCAAAGTGGTGGCGCGGTTCGACGCCGTCGCGGGCCTGAGTTTTCTGCACAGCTTCGCGCGCCTCCCCAACGGCCACATCCTGGCGACCTTCCAGTCGCACAGCCCGGACAACGAAGGTCCTGGCGGAATCGCCGAGCTCGACGAACAGGGCCGGCTCGTACGCTCACGCTCGGCCGCCGATCCAACGGCGGACCAGACGGCTTTGCGTCCGTACAGTCTTGCGGTCGTTCCATCGCTCGATCGCGTCGTCGTCGCTCTCAACTACATGCGCGT
>DATEKT010000278.1:0-35892 GCA_035277305.1 Steroidobacteraceae bacterium
ATCAACGCGTTCGACCAATGGGGCGTCGAGCTCGGCAAGAAGCTCGCGGAGTCCCTCGCACCGGTCCTCGACGACCCGGCAAAAAACACCGATCCGGCGCTGGCAGGCCTGCTCGCGCAGGTTGCGCAGTGGCGTAGCTGAACGAGCGCAGCCGCGAGGCGCGGCGGGCATTTTCCCCCCATGACTCCCGACCTTGCGTGTAAACTTCCGCACCCCGTCGCAGGGACACCAAGCTAAAGCGACCCTGATGGTCAGACTGAATTTTTCCAGCCGCTCCCTCTGGCTGGGCTGTGCAATTGCGTGCCTCCTTTCCTTCGGCTGGCTGGCTCCTGCAGCAGCCCAGGTCCCGAGCGCCGAACAGATCGAGATCTTCCAGACGCTGCCGCCGGACCAGCAGCAGGCGATCCTCGAATCGCTGAATCGCGGCGGCGCGACGGGCGGTGCTACGCCCGGCAGCCGTCCGCGCTCCGACCGCTCGGTGCAGTTTCCGCAGACCGTCCGCCCGCTCAACAAGTCCCGCGAGGACATGGAAGCGGATGAGCAGGGGCTCATCGGCGGTGTGCCGAAGGAGCCGCGCTTCAAGGGCGAAGACACGGTGCTGTTGACGCTGGAGATCCGCCAGTTCGAGCGGTTGCCGCCCGAAGTCGAGGAACGCCAGCGCCGCGAGCGCCAGCAGGCCAGCTCGCTGCAGCCGGCAATTCCGGGTCGCTTGCCCGGTGCTCAGGCCGCGCAGGCCTCCGCCGCGGCGGCACAGGGCGCGCAAGCCGAGCAGAAGCGTCTGCAGCGAACGGCCGACGAGATGGCCCGCCTCGAGGATTTCCGGGCGCGGGTGCTGCGCCGTAACCCGTACAAGCTGGACAAGTGGGGCATCCTGAACGTGGCCGAGCTCGGACCGATTCCGCTCGGCGGCCTCACGGTCGACGAAGCGAGCGATCGGCTCTCGGCGGAAGTGCGGCTCGAAGATTTCATCGTGCGCATTACGCGGCTGCCGCTGAAAGCCGTCGGCGCCGACGCGCTCAAGCCATTCGGCTACGACCTGTTCGAGGGGTCGCCGTCGACCTTCGCGCCGGCAACCGACGTGCCGGTGCCGGCCGAGTACGTCGTCGGTCCCGGCGACACGCTCGAAGTGCAGCTGATCGGCAATACCAAGGGTCGTTTCGCGCTCACTGTCGGCCGTGACGGGCGCGTCAATTTCCCCGATCTCGGACCCATCGCCGTCAGCGGCCGGCGCTTCGAGGACGTGCGTACGGAGCTCGAGGGGCGGGTGCGCAATCAGCTGATCGGCACGCAAGCGAGCGTCGGCATCGGCGAGCTGCGCTCGATTCGCGTGTTCGTGCTCGGCGATGCGCAGACGCCCGGCTCGTATACCGTCAGTGGCCTGTCGACGATCACCAATGCGCTGTTCGTGAGCGGCGGCGTCAAGAAGATCGGTTCGTTGCGCAACATCCAGCTCAAGCGCGCCGGCCGCACCGTGACGACGCTCGATCTGTACGATCTTCTCCTGCTGGGCGATACGCGTGCGGACGCGCGCCTGCTCCCCGGCGACGTGATCTTCGTGCCGCCGATCGGTGCGACGGTGGGCTTGTCCGGTGAGGTCCGCCGGCCCGCCATCTACGAGCTCAAGAGCGAAACGACGGCCGGCGACCTGCTGCAGCTCGCTGGCGGCTTCACCCCGGAGGCCGACGCGAAGCTGGCTACGCTCGAGCGCGTCGGTGCGAACCGCGCACGCGTCACGCTGGACACGAACCTCACGGACTCCGCAGGACGCGCGCTGAAATTGCAGAGCGGCGACACGCTGCGCGTGCCCTCGATCCGGCCAGTGCTCGAAGACTCCGTCGCCGTGAGCGGTCACGTCTACCGTCCCGGCGAATATCAGTTCAAACCCGGCATGCGCATCGCGGACATCATTCCCACGCTCGATGATCTGCGGCCGAACGCCGACCAGCGCTACCTGCTGGTGCGGCGCGAGCTGCCGCCGGATCGCCGGCTGAGCGTGTTCTCGATCGACCTCGAGCAGGCGCTGCGCGACCCGGCCTCGGCGCAGAACTTCGAGCTCGCGCCGCGCGACCAGATCTATGTGTTCGACATGGAGTCGGGGCGCGACCGCATCATCGAGCCGCTGATGCGAGAGTTGCAGATGCAGTCGCGCATCGATCGGCCGACACCCGAGGTGAGCGTCGCAGGCAAGATCAAGGTGCCGGGCAAGTACCCGCTCGAGCCTGGCATGCGCGTCAGCGACCTGTTGCGCGCCGGCGGCAGCCTCGACGAGGCGGCTTACGGCGGACAGGCCGAGCTCACTCGCTACGAAGTGGTGAACGGCGCATCGCGCGAGGCCGAGCTGGTCTCCATCGACCTGGATCGCGTGCGTGCCGGCGACGCGGCCGCGGACATCGCGCTGCAGCCGTTCGACTACCTGGTGATCAAGGAAGTCCCCCTGTGGGCGGCGCAGGAAGAAGTCGAGGTGCGCGGCGAAGTGCGCTTCCCCGGCCGTTATCCGATCCATCGCGGCGAGACGCTGCGCTCGCTGATGCAACGCGCCGGCGGCGTGACGGATCTCGCGTTCGTCGAGGGCACGGTGTTCACTCGCGAAGAGCTGAAGGAGCGCGAGAAGAAGCAGCTGGATACGCTGGCGCAGCGCATGCAGTCGGATGTGGCGCAGTTCTCGTTGCAGACCGCCCAGGAAACCGGCAAGGACGCGGGGCAGGCGCTGGCGGTCGGCCAGCAGATCCTGAATGGCCTGCGCAATGCGGAGCCGGTCGGGCGGCTGGTCATCGACCTGAAGCGGTCGATGGCGGCGACGCCCGGGTCCGAGCAGGACATCGTATTGAAAGACGGCGACCGCTTGCTGGTGCCGCGCGTGACGCAGGAAGTGACCGTGCTCGGCGAGGTGCAGACGGTGACTTCGCATCTCTACCATGCCGATCTGTCGCGCGACTCGTACGTTGCGATGAGCGGCGGATACACGCCGCGCGCTGACAAGAGTCGTACTTACGTAGTGAGAGCCGACGGCAGCGTCGTCGCTCGCTCGGGCAGCTCGTGGTTCGGCGGCGGCACTTCGATCCGGCCGGGCGACACGATCGTCGCGCCGCTCGACACCGAGCGCATGCGCCCGCTGCCGTTCTGGACAGCCGTGACGACCATCGTCTACAACCTGGCGATCGCTGCGGCCGCAGTGAACTCGTTCTGATGGTCAGCGAAGCGACAGGCGCGGTGGCGGGCAACGTCGACGGGATCTCCCTGCTCGACATGGTGCGCATGGTGCGTAAGCACCTGCTCGGCTGCGTGGTCGTCGGACTGATCTGCGTCGGGGCCGCAGTGGCCTATGCATTGCTGGCAACGCCGAAGTACCGCGCCGAGATCGTGGTGCGCGAAGCCGAACGCTCGGGCCTCGGCGCGGCGCAGTCGATCAGCGGTCAGCTCGGCGGCCTCGCGAGCCTCGCGGGGCTCAATCTGGCCGCGCTCGGCGACAATCGCGATGCGTTGCCGATGCTCAGGTCGCGCATGCTGGTCGAGGAATTTCTGCGGCGTCACCAGCTGGAGAAGGAGATCCTGCACGGCTCGGGCGACAAGGTGTCGCTGTGGCGGGCAGTGCTGACGTTCCAGAAATCGGTTGCCATGATCACCGAGGACAAGCGCAAGGGCACGACGACGCTCGCCATCACCTGGCGTGACGCGGACGAGGCGGCGAAATGGGCCAACGGCCTGGTGGACCTCGCGAACGAGCTGCTGCGCGCCCGCGACAAGGACAGGGCCGAGCGCAGCCTGGTATTCCTCAACAAGCAGCTGGTGCAGACCGACGTCGTCGAAGTGCGCCGCGCGATTTTCGCCCTGATCGAGAACGAGATGAAGACGCTGATGCTGACGGACGCGCATCGCGATTACGCCCTGGTCGTGATCGACCCGGCGGTTGCCCCGGAGTTGCGCTATTCGCCGCGGCGGACGCTGATTGCAATCATCGGTGCGGTGCTGGGTGCGGTCTGCGCGGTCGCGTACGCGATCGGCGTCACCCTGTGGCCGCGCCTGCGTGCCGCTCTCCTTTCCTGAAGTCAGGTCCATGACGCTGCCGATTCGCACCGACTATCTGCCGTTCGGCCGTCCGAACTTTTCCGAGGACGAGATCGCCGCGGTCGTGCGCATCATGCGCAGCGGCTGGATCGGGCAGGGCAACGAGACGCACGCGTTCGAGCGCGAGCTCGCGCAGTACACCGGCGCCTCGGACGTCGTCACCGTCAACTCGTGCACCTCGGCGCTGTTCCTCGCGCTGCTCGTGGCGGGAACCCAGCCTGGCGACGAGGTGATCGTGCCGAGCTTTACCTGGTGCAGCACGGCCAACGCCGCGCTGTACGCGGGCGCCACACCGATCCTGTGTGACATCGATCCGGCGACGCTGAACGTCACGCCCCAGATCGTCGCGCCGCTGGTCACTTCGCGGACTCGTGCCGTGATCGTCGTTCATATGGCGGGCCTGACCGTCGACGTTGGCGCTTTGCGGCGCGTCCTGCCGGCACACGTCGCGATCATCGAGGACGCTGCGCACGCGCTCGGCTCGCGCTTCAGCGATGGCATGCGCGTCGGAGCCACCGGCAATCTCACCTGCTTCAGCTTCTACGCCAACAAGAACGTCTCGACTGCCGAAGGTGGCGCGGTCGCTGTGACCGACGCGGCGCAGGCGGACCGTCTGCGCTCGCTGCGTCTGCACGCGCTGCCGGCGGATGCCTGGAAGCGCTTCACCAATCCGCAGGTCGTCATCAGCGCCGAGATCGAAGAGCTCGGCTACAAGATGAACTACACGGACCTGCAGGCCTCGATCGGTCGCGTGCAGCTCGCGCGCCTGCCGCTGATGCAGGAGCTGCGCCTGCAGGTCGCGAAGACTTACGCCGCGCGCTTCGCAGGTTCGCCGGCGCTGTCCTTGCAGCGCGAGGTGCTGTCGGCCGACCATGCGCGTCACCTGTTCCTGGTCCTGCTCGATGAGGCGCACCTTGCCGCGCGCTCTCTGACGCGGGATGCAGTGCTTCGGGAGCTGCGAGCGCGCAATATCGGCGCGACGATTCACTATCATCCGCTGCATCGGATGCGGTTCTACGCGCGGCCGGGCGCTGGTGCGCTGCCGGTGACGGACGACATCGCGCGCCGGGTGCTGACCTTGCCGATCAGCGCCTCGATGTCGACGGAGGATACGGACTATGTGGCCGATCACCTGCTGGACATCCTGAAGTGAGCGAGACGCCGAGCTTCCGGGGCCGTGCGCCATTCGACAGCGCCACGCTCGCCGAGCACGAATACCATCTGCAGACGCGCGGCTACGCGGTCATCGAGAATTTTCTCAGCGCCGCCGAGTGCGCGTTCTTCAAGCAGCGCCTGGCCGTTGCGGTCCAGGCGGAAGCTGCGAGCGCCGGCAAGGCGGAGCAGCAGCACATCCACGACCTGCTCGCCCGCGACATTGCTTTCTGCCGCTTGCTGGAGGATCCGCGCCTGCAGTTGCTGGTCGAGCCGCTTCTCGGCAAGGCCTGGGTGATGTACGCCTTCACCACTTCGTCGGTGCCGCCCGCGGGCACGAACTACGGTCATCGCATTCACGTCGACTCGCCGCGCCTGATCCCGGGGTACTCGACCAACATCGGCCTGATCTGGGCGCTCGATCCGTTCCGGCCCGACAACGGTGCGACGGAAGTGTTGCCCGCTTCGCATCACAGTGCGTGCGTGCCCTCGACGGAGCTGTTCGAGCGCAACCGTGCCCGCCTGATTTGCGACGCCGGCGCGCTGGTCGTATTCCAGGCCCGCATGTTTCACCGCGCCGGCCGCAACGACACGCCGCACTGGCGGCACTCGCTCACGATGAACGTCTGCCGGCCGTTCATGAAGCAGCGCATGGATTGGGTGCGGGTGATCCCGCGCGAGTTCAGCGATGCGCTCGATGCACAGGCGCGGCGGCTGATCGGCTTCGATACGCGCGTGCCGGCATCGATGCAGGAGTACTCGCTGCCCGAAGAGCAGCGCTTCTACAAGGCGAACCAGGAATAGACAGGATGGAGATGCAGCCCGTGACCACAGGAAGCTTGAGCGACATCATGCTCGCGAACATCGAAGTGCACACGCGCATGGTGGAGCAGTACAACAACGAGCCGCATTTCCGGCCCGAGAACCAGGCGAAAGTGCGCCGCGTGCTCGAGGACCTGGCGAAGCGCACCGGCGGCGGGCGCATGCTCGACGTCGGTTGCGGTACCGGCTTCGTGATCCATCTCGCCAAGGATCTGTTCGCGCGGATCGACGGCGTGGACGTCACGCCGGCGATGCTGGCGAAGATCGATACGTCCTCGGGCAACATCACGCTGCACAACCAGCCGGCGGAGTCGCTGCCGTTCGCTGCTGGCTCGTTCGACGCGGTGACGAGCTATGCGTTCCTGCATCACCTCGAGGACTACGTCAAAGTGCTGCGCGAAGCGCATCGCGTGCTGCGTCCCGGCGGCATGCTGTACGTCGATCTCGAGCCGAACCGGGAGTTCTGGCGGCTGATGACCGAGCTGGAGCGCAGCGAGCGCGCCGGCGAGCGCTTCAGCGATATCGTGCAGCGTGAGATCAAAGCGGTGCTGCACACCGATGAGCAGGTGAGCCGCGACTTCGGCATCGATGAGGAAACCTTCAACAAGGCCGAGTACACCAAGGCGGTGCTGGGCGGCATCGATGCACAGCTGTTCGCGCGGCAGTGTCGCGAGATCGGCTTCAGCGAGTGCCAGGTCGTGCCGCAATGGTTTCTCGGACAGGGCACGGTGATGCACGGCCAGTCCTTCGAGGCGGCCGCGGTCATCGAGGATTACCTGGTGCGGGTGCAACCGTTGTCGCTCGGCCTGTTCAAGTACCTGCGTTTCCTGGTTCGCAAATGAGCATTGCGTCCGCGAGCCCCGGCAGCGAAGTCGTCGTCTTCGGCGCCGGTGAGCTCGCGGTCCAGGCGCACGAGCGCATCGATGAGCTCGGCCTGCGACTGGCCGCGTTCGTGGTCGACGACGACCGGCTCGGCAGCACCACCACGCTGCGCGGAGTGCCGGTCATGGCGTTCAGTCGATTGCAGGGCAGTTACCCACCCGCGCGCTGCGCGATGTTCGTCGCGGTCGGCTACCGGCACATGCGAGCACGACGCGCCGTCTTCGAGCGCATCCGCGCGCTCGGCTATCGGTGTATCAACCTGATCAGTCCGCATGCAAACGTGGCGCGCGATGTCGCCTTCGGCACCAACAATCTGGTGTTTGCGAGCTGCGTCGTCGAGTCGGGCGCGGCGCTCGGCGACAACAATGTGCTGTGGTCCGGCGCGACCGTGTGTCACGACTCGCGCCTCGGCAATCACAACTTCCTGGCGCCGCGCACCGTCATCGCCGGCAACTGCAGGGTCGGCGACCTGTGCTTTTTCGGCGTCGGCGTCGCCGCGATCGACGGACTGACCGTGAGCTCCGAAAGCTACCTGATGGCTGGCTCAGTGCTGTTCGCGGACACCGCCGAGCGCGGCAGGTATCGCGGCAACCCGGCCGCGCTCTTCGGTCACTGCGATCCGGCTCGCGGCATCGAGCTGCTGCGCTGACAGCCAACGGCGGCGAGTCCCTTGAAGGTCGGCGTCATCCAATCCTGCTACGTCCCGTGGCGTGGCTATTTCGATTTCATTCGCAGCGTCGACCTGTTCGTCGTCTACGACGACGTGCAGTACTCGAAGGGGAGCTGGCGCAACCGCAACCAGGTCAAGACCGCGGACGGTCTGCGCTGGCTGACGGTGCCGGTCGCCGTGTCGCTCGGGCAGCGCATCGACGAGGTGCGCATCGCGCAGCGCTCGAAGTCGTGGATCGAGGAGCACGGCAGGCTGCTGCGAGCGTCGCTCGAGGCTGCGCCGTACTTTCAGGACGCCTGGCAACTGTGGTCCGCTGCGGTCGGGCACGGCGATGAGCTGCTCTCGGTTCTCAATGTGCGCCTGCTGCGCTCGGTGTGCGCGTATCTCGGGATCCGGACGCCGCTGGTGATGTCCAGCGAATACCCGACCCTGGGCTCGTCGACGACACGTCTGCTTTCGCTGCTGCAGGCAGTCGGCGCTTCGTCGTACCTGTCCGGCCCGAGCGCCGCCGACTACCTCGACCTGCGCCAGTTCGCCGAGCGCGGCATCGGCGTACAGTACAAGTCCTACGACTATCCGCCGTATCCGCAGCTGCATGGCGAGTTCGTGAGCGCAGTGACGATCCTCGATCTGATTGCGAACTGCGGGCCCGGCGCCGCTGCCCGGCTGGCGTCCTCGAGCGCGGATCGAAGTGTCACGCCGTGAAGATCGGATTCCTCGGCAACACCAACAACTATCCGTTCGCTCTCGCTACGGCGCTGCGTGATCTCGGCCATGAGATCGTGTTCGTCGTCGATCGGGCAGAGCCGTTGCATCGGCCTGAATCAGTCGATCCGGGACTGCGCGGCGCATACGGTGACTGGCTGCACGATGTGGCGCCGCTGCGCGTGCGCGATGCGCTCTTGCCGACGCACAAGAACCGTCGCGTCATCGCGCTGCTGCGCGACGTCGACGCGCTGGTGCTGAACGGCTCCGGACCCAGCTTCTGGCCTGCGTTGCGACGGCCGGCGATCGTCATCCTGACCGGCTCGGATCTCGACCTGTACGGTGATGCGCGCGCCTTGCGCTCGGCGGTCAGGAGCTCACGGCGCGTACTCGTCGCAGCGTTGCGGCATCCGCTCGTGGCTCGGTTCGGCCAGCTGCAGCGAGCGGGCATTTCCGGCGCGCTCGCCGTCGAGTACTCCTTCCCCGGGATGCTGCCGCACGGTGATGCGCTCTTGCAGAAGCTGGGCGTCGCGTCCGATCAACGCCGCTGCTACATGCTGACCGATCTCGCGGCGCTGCTTCCGCAGCCGCAGCCGAACAATGAGCGTCTGCGTATCTTCAGCGCCACGCGCCTGAACTGGGTGCAGCCGATGCCGCCCGGCTCCTCGGTACTCGACGCGAAGGGCACGGACGTGATGTTACGCGGGATCGCGCGCTGGCTGGAGCGCACCGGGCGCGAAGTGGAAGTGCGGCTGGTCAAGAAAGGATTGCACGTCGCAGAGACGATCGAGTGCGTGCGCGCGCTCGGGCTGGAGCGCCGGATCACGTGGCTCGAGCAGATGCCGCTGCGCGTGCTGCACGAGGAGTTCATGGCTGCCGATGTCGTGCTCGATCATTTCGGTGCAGGCTCGATCGGCGTCGCTGCGCGCGACGCGATGGCGCTGGCGCGACCCGTCGTCGCGAACGTCAAGCCGGAGATCTTCCGCACGCACCTCGGCGAAGAGATTCCGGTGCTGCAGGCGGCGAGCGAGGTCGAGATTGCCGCGCAGCTCGAGCGGCTGGCCGCCGACCCCGCGTTGCGCGCGCAGCTTGGTATTGCCAGCCGCGCTTTCGCCGAGCGCCACTTCAGTCCCGTCGTTGCCGCGCGCGATGTCGTCGCGACCCTCGCAGGCGCCGTGCGGAGCAGGCAATGAAGCTCGGCATCTTCCACATCGACAGCGCGCTGGTCTCCGCCGTCGCAACGCGCGCCTGGACCGGGCTCGCCGGCATCGTCACGCTGCTGTTCATCAGCCGCTTTCTCGACAGCGTCGAACAGGGTTACTACTACGCGATCTGGAGCCTGCTCGCGCTACAGTCGTTCGTCGAGCTCGGGTTGCTGGTGGTGATCGTCTCGGTCGCAAGCCACGAGTGGGCGCATCTATCGATGAGCGGGCGTGGCCAGCTGCAGGGCTCGCCCCGGCACATCGGGCGCCTGGTCGCGCTGGGCCGTTTCGTGGCCGCGTGGTTCGGCTTGCTCACGTTGCTGTTCGTTCTTGCGGCCGGCGGCGCGGGCTACGTGTTCCTTGCGCGTACCGGTCACGTCGACGTGAGTTGGCGACTGCCGTGGTTCGCCGCCATCCTGTTCGCCGGCGGAGTATTGTTCGTCAGCTCGTTGCTCGCCCTCCTCGAGGGCTGCAACCAGGTGCGGCAGGTGCATCGCTTGCGCCTGGTCCAGGCGATCGCGGCCAGCGGTGCGTTGTGGCTCACGCTCGCGAGCGGCGGCGGCCTCTGGTCCGTCGGCGCGATGCTCGCCACGAGCCTGCTGGTGGGCGCGAGTTACCTGGTGATTCGCTATCGCGATTTCGTGCGCACGCTGACGGGCGGCCGGCCCGGCTCGGACTTCTCGTGGCGCATCGATGTCTGGCCGATGCAATGGCCGCTCGCGTTGCAGGGCGTCGCTGCGTATTTCATGTATTCGATGTTCGTGCCGGTGACGTTCGCGTACGTCGGGGCCGCAGCCGCAGGCCGCGTGGGCATGGCGCTGCAGATCGGCACCGCCGTCAGCGGCATTGCCGCGACATGGATGCTCGTGCGCCAGCCGCAGCTCGGTGTGCTGTTTGCGCGCAATGACACCAGCGGTTTCCGCGTTCTGTGGCGCCACTCCGCGCTGGCGTGCTTCGCGAGCGGTCTGGTCGGCTCGGCATTCGTCGTGCTGGCGGTAGGCGTCGCCGAGGCCGTGCAGGCGCCGCTGGCCGACAGGTTGCCGACGCTGACGGCGCTTTCTCTGCTGCTGACCTGGATCGTCGCGGGCCTCGTCGTGCAGATGCTGGCGAGCTACTGGCGCGCCATGAAAAAAGAGCTCACTGGCGCGTGGGGCTTCGTGCCGGGCGTGCTGACCGGTATCGCCGTGTGGGGCGGAGGTCGATACTATGGCGAGCTGGGCGCCATCGTCGGCGCGTTGTTGGTGTCCGTCGTGGTCACTGTGCCGCTCGCGTTGATTTACTGGCGTATTGCCAGGGCCGCGCTGAACACGGCAGCTGCGCGAGGCAGCGCTGCATGAGCGAGCCCCTGCCGCAGCCCGTGCTGTTCGTGACCGGAGGCTGCGGCTTCATCGGCGCGAACTTCGTGCTCGACTGGCTGCGCAACGAGCGCGGCACTGTCGTCAATCTCGACAAGCTGACCTATGCGGGCAATCCCGCCAATCTCGCCGCGGTGGCCGGGGATCCGCGCTACACGTTCGTGCAGGGCGACATCTGCGACGCCGCGACCGTCGCCGGAATTCTCGAACGCCATGCGCCGACGGCGATCGTGCACTTCGCGGCCGAAAGTCACGTCGATCGCTCCATCGTCGACCCGTCCAGTTTCCTGACGACGAACGTGCTGGGGACGATGTGCCTGCTGGATGCTGCGCGCGAGTACTGGCAACGACTCAGTGGACAGGCTCGCGATCGGTTCCGCTTCCTGCACGTCTCGACCGACGAGGTCTACGGCTCGCTCGAGCCCGAGGCGCCGGCGTTCACGGAGACGACGCGCTACGCTCCGAACAGTCCGTACGCTGCCTCCAAGGCAGCATCGGATCACCTGGTCCGCGCGTGGCACCACACGTATGGACTGCCGACGCTGATCACGAACTGTTCGAACAACTACGGGCCCTTCCAGTTTCCCGAGAAACTCATTCCGCTCCTGATCTGCAATGCGCTCGGCGGCAAGCCGCTGCCGATCTACGGCGACGGCAGCAACGTCCGCGACTGGCTCTACGTCGAAGATCATTGCCAGGCCATCCGCCGCGTGCTCGCGACCGGCACGCCGGGGATGACCTACAACGTCGGTGGCGGCAGCGAGCGCACCAACCTGCAGGTCGTCGAAGGTCTTTGCGCGGCGCTCACCGAGCTGCGGCCGCCGGCAAGCGGACGCAGCTACAGCAGTCTCATCACCTTCGTCGCCGATCGGCCCGGTCACGACAAGCGTTACGCGATCGACACGAGCTTCATCGAGTCCGCGCTCGGCTGGCGGCCGCGCGAATCGTTCGAGAACGGGCTGCGCAAGACCGTCGCCTGGTACCTCGCAAACGAACCGTGGCTGCAGAGCGTGCGTTCGGGCACGTATCTCGAATGGATGAAGCGCAACTACGACGAGCGGGCGGTGGCACGATGAAGGGCATCATCCTCGCGGGCGGTGCGGGCACGCGCCTGTACCCGGCGACGCATGCGATCTGCAAGCAGCTGCTGCCGGTCTACGACAAGCCGATGATCTACTACCCGCTGTCGGTGCTGATGCTCGCCGGCATCCGCGACATTCTCATCATCTCCACCGCCGAGGACACGCCGCGCTTCCAGCGCATCTTCGCGGACGGCTCGGGCTGGGGACTGAAGATCAGCTATGCCGTGCAGGACCGGCCGCGCGGGCTGGCCGATGCGTTCATCGTCGGCGAGCGCTTCATCGGCGATGAGCCGGTGGCGATGGTGCTCGGCGACAATCTCTTCTACGGCCACGGCTTCACCGCGACCCTGCGCAAGGCGGCGGCGACAACCAGCGGCGCAGTGGTGTTCGCATATGCCGTCAACGATCCACGCGCGTACGGAGTCATCGAGTTCGATGCGACTGGCAAGGCGCTGTCGATCGAAGAGAAACCGCAGCGGCCGAAATCCAAGTACGCCGTGACGGGCCTGTATTTCTACGGCCCGGACGTGGTCGAGCAAGCGCGGCAGCTGCGTCCCTCGGCGCGTGGCGAGCTGGAAATCACGGATCTCAACGAGCGTTACCTGCGCAGCGGCACGCTGCGGGTCGAGGTGCTCGGGCGCGGCTATGCCTGGCTCGACACCGGGACCTACGATTCGCTCCTCGACGCCGCGCACTTCGTGCAGACCATCGAGCAGCGGCAGGGATTCAAGATCGCCTGCATCGAGGAGATCGCGTTCTACGCGGGCTGGATCGATCGTGCGCAGCTGCTGGCGCTCGCGCAACGCATGGGCAATTCCGGCTACGGCGCGTACCTGCAAGGCATCGCGGCCGCGGCGGGGAGCTGACGAGCCGTGGGCGCGAGACAGGCAATGAGCGCTGAGGAGATGCGTGCGGAAGCAGCGCTGGTGCGGCTGCCTCTGTCCACCGTCGCTTACGTGGTGCTGGCGTTGGCGATCATCGGGTTCGCCCTGGCCGTCGACCGCTCGGACCTGCTGGATCAGAACGAATACGTCGACTATTTCATCATCGGACCGACGTTCGACTGGCTCGATATCTTCGATGCGGACTCGCTGCTGCAAGGCGCGATCGGCCTGTTTGCCGACGAGTTCCTGTGGCGCATGTGGACCGCGGTTGTCGGTGCGATCATGGAGCCGACCACAGCTGTGCTCCTGACGATCGCCACCCTCAATGTGCTGATGGCGCTGGCCTTCGCGCGTCTGCGTCAACCGGTGTTCGCCCTGCTGCTGTGGGCGTTCCTGCCGGTCGGTCTGGCGGTCACCGGCCTCGTCCAGCTGCGTCAAGGCTTCGCATTGTCGATCTTCTTCTGCCTTGCCTTGCGTTGGCGACGGCCTCTGCTCGGTCTGATCATCGCTGCCGCCGTGCACACGACCATCGTCGTCCCACTCGGCTGTTACGGCGTCGTGCGCGTGCTGCGGCTCAAGCCGGTGCCTGGCGCAGTCGTCTGTGCGGCCCTGGCTACCAGCGTGGCGCTCGTGGCCGGCGCCCTGTTCGAAGCATTCGGCGGCCGGCGTCTGCTGATCTACGCGCCCGACGAAGGCGCCACGTCGATCTTCTTCGCAGTCGGCTCCGCCATCATGCTGGCACCATCGATCTGGTGGCTGCTCGAGAAGCCGCAGGCGGACGAGGATCCGGCGCACCGCGCCGCGATCGATTCCTGTGCGCTCGCCCACATCGGCACGACGGTGTTCGTCATCGTCTGCTTTTTCGTGTTCCCGCTCGGCACGTCGCGCATGGCCTATTTCACGCAGTTGTTGCTGATCCCGGTGCTGTGTTCGTTGCGGCTGTCCGGACCGTCCTTCACGTTCGCGATCGCGCCGGCGAGCCTCGCGCTGGGCTATTGGATCGTCAAAGCGGTCATCACGGGCGAGTTCGCTCACGCGCTGTCGTTGTGAGAGTGGCACTGCTTTCAAGGGCGCTGACGACTGGCGGAGCACAGGTGCAGATCTGCACCCTGGCGCGTGGACTCGCGCGGCGCGGTCATGACGTCGGCGTAGTGACGTTCTACGGCGGCGGTGTACTCGAGCAGGGCCTGCGGGCGGACGGCGTCGCCGTGCACTCGCTGGACAAGCGCAGTCGCGGCGACATCGTCGGGCCGGTGCGCAGGCTGTGCCAGCTGATTCGTCAGCACCGCTGGGAAGTTCTGGATTCCTTTCTGCCGCTCGAGAACCTGCTGGGCCTGTGCGCCGCGCGCCGCACGGGAGTACCGATCGTCTGGGGGCTGCGTGGTGCGGCGGTCAAACGCGACCAGTTCGGGTGGGCGTCCAGCCTGCTCTACGGCCTGCAGTTCCGGCTGCTGTCGCGTCCCGAAGCAGTGATCTCGAATTCGCTCTCGGCATTGCGCGACCTCGGCATCGCCCCGGATGAACGCGTGCACAGCGTGCCGAACGGCATCGACACGGCGCGCTTCGATTTCCGCCCGGAGGTGCGCGCCGCGTTTCGCGCCGAGCACGGCTGCGACGCTGCCACGCCGCTCGTCGGCATCGTGGCGCGTCTCGACCCAATGAAGGATCATATGACCTTCCTGCGCGCTGCACGGCAGATTGCCGCGCACGTCGGCGCAGCGCGCTTCGTCGTCGCGGGCGATGGTCCGGCCGGCTATCGGCAGCAGCTCCATGAGCAGGCGCGGCAACTCGGGATCGATGCACGCATGCTGTGGCTCGGCGAAGTCGGCGACTCATCGCGGGTCTACAGCGCTCTCGACGTGCTCGTATCGTCTTCTGCGTTCGGCGAGGGCTTCTCCAATGTCGTTGCGGAAGCGATGTCGTCCGGTCCCGCCGTCGTCGCGACGGACGTGGGTGACAGTGCCCGCATCGTCGGCGAGTTGGGGAAGGTGGTGCGGCCGCAGGATCCGCAGGCGCTCGCGGCTGCCGTGATCGAAGTGCTGGCAGCGAGCGACACGACGTTGCGAGCACAACGGCGCGCGCGCATCGTCACTGAATTCGGCGTCGAGGCGATGGTTGTCCGGACGGAGTCGATCTTGAGCAAAGTGATTGCAGACTGGCAGGTGCGCTAGATGTGCGGCATAGCGGGATTCGCGCTCGCGCCGGCCGGCATTGCCGCGCCGGAAGACGTGCTGCGGCAGATGACGCAGTCGCTGGTTCATCGCGGACCGGACGATTGCGGCACGTGGCTGCAGCCGACGGCCGGCATCGGCCTGGGCCATCGGCGGCTTGCGATCGTCGATCTGTCGCAGTCGGGACACCAGCCGATGCGCTCGGCGAGCGGCCGGTTCACCATCGTCTTCAACGGCGAGATCTACAACTTTCCGGCGTTGCGCGCGGAGCTGGAGCGTGACGGCGCGCGCTTCACCGGCCACAGCGACACCGAGGTGATGCTCGCGAGCTTCGAGCGCTGGGGCGTCGAGGGCGCGTTGCAGCGCCTCGGCGGCATGTTCGCATTCGCGCTGTGGGACGAGCACGAACGCTGTCTGTACCTGGCCCGCGACCGCCTCGGCAAGAAGCCGCTGTACTACGGCTTCGTGCGCGGGAGCCTGGTCTTCGGCTCGGAGCTGCGCGCGCTGCGCTGTTTCCCCGGATTCGACGCCAGCGTCGATCGCGAGGCGCTCACGCTGCTCCTGCGGCACAACTACGTGCCGGCGCCGCGCTCGATCTATCGCGGCATTTGCAAACTGGAGCCCGGCAGTTTCGTGCGCGTGCGCCTGCGGGGGAGCGGGCCAGTGGCCGAGAGTGCCGTTGCCTACTGGTCGGCGCAGCAGGTGTACGAGCATGCGGCGCAAGCGCAGCCCATGAGCGATGCAAATGCCGTCGACGGATTGCGCACTCTGCTGCTCGATGCCGTGCGCATGCGCATGATCGCCGACGTGCCGCTCGGCGCGTTCCTGTCCGGCGGCATCGATTCCTCGCTGGTGGTCGCGCTGATGCAGGCGCAGAGCTCGCGGCCGATCCGCACTTTTACGATCGGCTTCCACGAGCCCGAGTTCGACGAAGCGCCCTACGCGCGCGCGGTCGCGCAGCACCTCGGCACGGAGCACACCGAGGTATACCTGACGGCTGACGACGCGCTCGCGGTGATCCCGCGCTTGCCGACGATGTTCGACGAGCCATTTGCCGACTCCTCGCAGATTCCCACGTTCCTGGTGTCGCAGGTGGCCCGGCGTCACGTGACCGTGGCGCTGTCCGGCGACGGCGGCGACGAGCTGTTCTGCGGCTACGAGCGCTACTTTCGCTGGCGCAAGCTCTGGCGAACGATGGGGCTGCTGCCGTACGGCGTGCGCCGCGCGATCGCGCACTCGATCGAGGCGCTGCCGCTGCAACGCCGCGACCAGGCGCGGACGGGAACGGGCGCGCGCTGGGCCACCTCGAGCGACAAGCTCGCGAAGCTGGCGCAGGCCTTGCGGCAGAATGATCCCGGGGCGGTGTACCTGCGCTTCGTATCGCACTGGACCGATCCGGCTTCGATCGTCATCGGCGGCGCCGAGCCCGAGACGCTGCTCAATCGCGGTGGCGGGCCGCAGGACGCCGACAGCTTCACCGCCCGCATGATGCTGCTCGATCTCATCACCTATCTGCCGGACGATATCCTGGTGAAGGTCGATCGCGCCTCGATGGCCGTGTCGCTGGAGTGCCGCGCACCGCTCCTCGACCATCGCGTCGTCGAATATGCCGCGGGCCTGCCGCTCGCGCAGAAACTGCGCGACGGCCAGGGCAAGTGGATCCTGCGTAAACTTCTCGCGGACTATGTGCCCGACGCGCTGGTGAACCGGCCGAAGCGCGGCTTCGGCGTACCGATCGATCGCTGGCTGGGCGGTCCGCTGCGCGACTGGGCGGAGGATCTGCTCGATGAGCAGCGCCTGCGCCGCGAGGGTTACTTCCAGCCCGCTCCCGTGCGGCGCTTGTGGCTCGAGCATCTCGCCGGCCGCCAGCATGCGCACTATCTGTTGTGGGACGTGCTGATGTTCCAGGCCTGGAACGCGCAGCACGCAGTTTCGTCGGAGAGCATCAGTGGTCAATTGGTTGCATAGCCGGTTCTACGATCCCGCCCGCGGCTGGGACCCCGTCCCGGCGCAGCACGCGCAGGAATACAGCCGTGCGACCGGCCTCGATCTGCAGCTCGTGGACAGGTTTGCCGCAGCCGTCGGCGGCCTGCAAGGCAAGCGTGTCGCCGACGTCGGGTCGGGTCCCGGCCAGTACTCGCTCGAGTTTGCGCGGCGCGGGGCGCAGGTCACCTGCGTCGACATCAGCCGCAACTATCTGTCCATGATCGCGGAACGGATGCGACAGGAAGGGCTCAGCGCGCACTATGCGCTCGGTTACATGGACGACATCAATCGCACGACCGCAGGCAATTTCGACGCGCTGTTCAGCAACGTCGCCTGGAACTACTGCATGAACGATTGGTCATTCGCGCGGCAGCTGCTGCGCGCCACGCGACCCGGCGGCGTGATCGTGATTCGCGAGACGAACCAGGCCTACGTGCCGCGCACCACGCTGTACAGCAAAGCTGTCTACTGGCTCAACCAGAACGTCGGCTGGAAAATCGGTCATCCGCGGCCGCCGCGCGGCCGCATCGAGGCGGCCTTCCGCCGCGCCGGTCCGTGCGAGGTTACGGTGGACTACGGCGATCCGCTCGTGGACATCGTGACGGTGCGGCGCGCGGACCGCTGAACGATGCCCGCGCGTTACGTGATCCGCTTCGACGACGTCTGCCCGACCATGAACTGGCCGGTGTGGACGCAGGTCGAGGCGATCCTGCGCCGCGCCGGCGTACGTCCGATCGTTGCGGTAGTCCCGGAGAACCTGGATCCGAAGCTGCGGGTCGCGCCGGCCAGTCCGGACTTCTGGGATCGCGTTCGCGAGTGGCAGCGCGACGGCTGGACCATCGGCTGGCATGGGTACCAGCACGTGTACAGCAGTTCCTCTGCAGGCGTGATCGGTGTCCACGCCGGTAGCGAGTTCGCGGGTCATGACGCCGCCGTCCAGGGTGAAAAGCTGCGGCGAGCCTGGGAGATCTTCCGGCACGAGTCTGTCGTGCCGAAGGTGTGGGTCGCGCCCGGGCATTCATTCGACATGATCACCGTCGGCCTGCTGCGGCAGTTCGGTGTGCGCGTCGTCAGCGATGGGTTCTATTGGCGCGCGGTCGAGCACGGCGGCTGCCGCTGGCTTCCGCAGCAACTCTGGCGATTCCGCTCGCTGCCGCTCGGATTGTGGACCGTGTGCCTGCACGTCAATTCGTGGCAGCAGCGCGATGTCGAGCACTTCGAGCGCATGGTCTCGCAGTACGCTGCGTCGATCGTCGACGTCGACGCATTGCTCGGCGAGCCCGCGCCGGGTCGGGGAGTCCTCGATGCTGCGTTCAGTCGCGTGTATCGCAGCGCCGTCCTCGCGCGACAGGGCCGGTCGGCAAGCGCCGTCGAATGAAGGTCCTGCACGTCATCACGTCGCTGAGCGTCGGCGGCGCCGAGACCATGCTGCGCAACGTTGCGCTCGGGCTCGATCGCGCGCGCTACCAGTCGCAGGTGCTGTCGCTGACGGGGAAAGAGCCCATCGGCCTGGATCTCGAGCGCGGCGGCGTAGCCGTGACGGCGCTGCACGGGCGCGGCGGATTGCTCTCGCCAGGCCAGCTCGCGACGGCGCGCCGCGCGCTCGACGCGTGGCAGCCCGACGTCATCCACGCATGGATGTATCACGCCAACGTCGTGGCTCAATGGCTCGCCGGCCGGCAGCGCGCGCCGCGCCGGCCGGCGCTCATCACTTCGGTGCGCGGCGCTCTGAATGCGCCTCGCTCGCAGAAGCGAATGCTGAGACTCGTGCGCCGCGTCGATGCGCTTCTGTCGAAGCGCGCAGCCGCGATCCTCTTCAACTCGAACGTTGCTGCCCGCCAGCACATAGCGCTCGGCTACGCGCAGGAGAGGGTCGTCGTCGTGCCGAACGGTTTCGATACCGAGCGCTTTCGTCCGCGACCGGAGTTGCGAGCGCGTCTACGCACCGATCTGCAGCTGGCCTCGCGCGTGGCGGTCGGTGTCGTTGCCCGCTTCGATCCGCTCAAGGGGCATCACCTTTTTCTACGCGCCGCCGCCGAAGCTGCGCGTCGCCGTGAGGACTGCACTTTCGTTCTGATCGGTCGCGGCTGCGATGCGGACAACGCGACGCTGCAAGGCTGGATCGCGCAGCTCGCGCTCGGCGATCGGGTGCGGTTGCTGGGCGAACGTTCCGACGTGGCCGAGCTCGTCAATGCGCTCGATTGCGTGGTCTGTCCGTCGCTCAGCGAGAGCTTTCCGAATGCGGTAGGCGAAGCGATGGCCTGCGCAGTGCCTTGCATCGTCACGGACGTGGGCGATTGCGCGCACCTGGTCGGTGACGCTGGCTGGATCGTACCGCCGCAGGACTGCGCGGCGCTGGCCGGTGCAATCGAACGAGTCGCTGCACTGAGCGAGCAGGAACGGCAGGTCATGGGGAACCGCGCGCGCGCACGCATCGAAGCGCAATTCGCGCTGGATGCAATCGTTGCGCAGTACGCCGCGGTTTACGAGCGCGCGCTGTCCGCGGGCTCGGCGGGCTGAGCGGGCGCGGCGAATACATACTCGTTGCAGCCGCGACCGCCGCCGCAGGTCTTCATCCGCTGCAGCTCGAAGCCGCGCGCGCGGTAGAAATCGAAGATCTCTTCGGGCTTCGCCACTTCGAACGGGTAGCCGCCGACCCAGTCCACGACGTCGTACCACGGCGACATGCCACGCTCGACGCCGTAGTTGCGCCAGCTGCGCAGCGGATGGCCGCGCAGCAGATCGCGCACCAGCATCGGCCCGCGCAGGCGCACGAAGCTCGGGACCAGGACCAGGAAGCGCAGGTATCGCGGCAGCCTGTTGTAGAGGCGTTTGATCCGCGTCCAGTAGCGCGAGTAGCGCCCCTGGTCGTTGTAGATCGAGATGAAGAGCTGTCCATGCGGTGCGATCAGGCTGGTCACGTTGCGCAGCGCGTCCCACATCTTGCCCGTGTGATGTAGCACGCCCCACGAATACACGATATCGAACTGGCCGAGCCGCTCGACATACTCGCGATCGAGCACCGAGCCCTGCTCGATGCGCCACGCCGGATCGCCGGCAGCGATGCGCTCGCGCAGCCGTGCGGTGGTGGCGACGCTCATCTGATCGTAGTCGAACGACACGACAGTGGCGCCGAGCCGCCGCGCGGCCAGCGAGAACAGACCGCTGCCGCAGCCCACATCGATGAAATTGCGGCCGCTCAGGCTCTCGACGCCGAGCATGGTGCGCAGGGAATTGACGGCGATGACGACGGCGGATTCGTCCACACCGTCGGCGAATTTCGACCAGTTGTCACCGAAGGCGAACCGGGTCTCGAGCGGTGTGCTGCTTGCACTCATCGACTGTCGCGCTGCCTGCCTGGCAAAAAGGGCGGCTATTCTTGCAGGCGGGGTCCCGGGCCGCAATGCTGCGCGGCGTGGACCGCTCAGGGCTGGATCGGCCGGGGCTTTGCGTAGGCTGCTGCGTTGCCGGCACTCTGGTTCTGCGCGGGCAGCTCGATGCCATCGACCTCGATGGCCCACACGTCCCGCCCGCGCAGCTCGAGGTCATTGCTCTGCTGCAGCCCGTAGCGCATCGCGTTCATGTACATCACGAGTCGCACCGGCGAGCGCGCTTCGAGGATTTCGACATGATCGTATTCGAGCGGATTGAGCCGCAGCGCTTCGTCCAGTTCCGGCGAGCCGATAACAAGCTCCAGCGTGCCGATCCGCACGCGACCGTCGCCTTGCACGGCTGCCAGCCGGAACGGCAAGGGCACCGGCCCGGTCCAGCCGCTCGACGTGATGAGGCTGCCCTGCTCGAAGGCCGGCACGTCGTAAGGCGTGTCGCCGTCGTAGCCGATCGGCGTTTGCGTCCAGCGGCCTGGATAGACGAACTCGGCCCCGGCTGGCAGCGTGAGCGCCGGCCGCGGTGCGCCGGCTGCAGTTACGAATACAAAATCGGCAACGTAGTTGTCGGCGCTCGAGGCGTAGATCGAGGCGATGAAGTCGCTGTAGGGCAGGGGGTTCGCGATCATGTCCAGCAGCGGATCGGTCGGCGCCGTGATGAGTGTGGGATCCGCGACGAGCTCATCGACGTCGGCGATCTCGCCGGCGCGGCTGCGGTAGTACAGCGCGAGATCCGGATCGAACATCTGCCAGCGCTCGCCGATCCTGATCTCCGGCACGACGTGTCCGGAGAGGCCGCGAACGCGCGCCTCGTAGCCTGCGGTCTGGGCGAGCCGCACGTACGCGGCGCTGACCTCGCCGCAGAATCCCCAGCCGATCGAGCCGATGACCACCCACGGGTCCCCGATCCATTGATCCGCGCTGAGCGGCGGCCAGTGATAGACGTTGTTGCGAACGAAGCGCCACAACTTGCGCTCGAACGGCTCGCCGGCGAACTCGGACGCCATCGCCCGCACGTACTCCACCATCTGCGCGTCGGAGCCCATCAACGGGAATGAGTTGTGCGACAGGTTGAACGCGACCGTGCGATCCGAGTCGTTGACCAGAACCACGGCGCGGTTGCGCTCCGCGCCGCCATCCTGCTGCGCAACCTTGGTGACGTCGCCCACGCTGAAGGTGAAGTGCGTGAGCGCCGTGTCCTGTCCGTCGCTTGCTGCGACTGTCACCCGGGTCGTGCCGGCGTCCAGCGGCTCGATCGTGAGCTCGTTGCTGGCGGCGTCGAGGGCTACGCTCGCGATCGCAGGATCGTCGACGATCGCCGTGAGTTGCACCGGGTCGCCCTCGACGTCGTGTGCGCGCAGCGTGTAATGAATGTCGCGCTCGTAGGCGGAGTTCTGCAGATCCGGGATTGCATCCACGCGGGGCGCATCGTTGACGCTCTGCACGTGCAGCTCCATCGACGCGGGCTGCGAGACGAGCCGCGCGCCCATCGCGACGAACGTGAAGCTGTCGTCGCCGAAGAAGTCCGCCGCGGGCCGGTACTGAAATGCGCCGCTGGACGGGTCGAGGTCCAGCTGTCCGTGGCGCGGCGGCACGGTGACGCGGAACGTTAGTTTGTCTTTGACGGAGAGCGCGACGAGCTTGCCCTGCAGAGGTTGATCCTCGGTGACGGCCAGCGTCTGCGGCAAAGCGGTCGGCGCGGGATGCTCATCACGGCACCCGGCGACCAGTGCCAGAGCGCCGGCGATCAGGATCGCTATCTGAGAGCCTCGAACCATACTGCCAGTCGGTGTGAAGGAGCCTGCTCAAGCCACCGGCACGAAACAGAAGTCCCTTCCCGACTCAGCGAACCGGTCCTGGATACTATAAGCTGCGCCCCCGTTGCGCGAAACAGGTCGCGGTAGCGGTGAGGACGAGCGCGCTCGCAACCGGACGAGAGAGGGATGACGCAAGGGTACGTCGAGCAGTTGCGAGTGATCGAAGTGCAGCAGGCGCTGCAGTGGCTTCCGCCCCGGCGCCGCATTCTCGAGATCGGCGCCGGCGTCGGCTGGCAGGCTCGCGAGATGAGCCGGATGGGTCACGAGGTCGAAGCGGTCGACCTGGCCGGCAGCACCTACGCTGCCGAGCGCATCTGGACCATCCGCGACTACGACGGCGAGCATCTGCCGTATGCGGATGAGAGCTTCGACGTCGTCTTCAGCTCCAATGTTCTCGAGCACGTCGAGCGGCTGCCCAGTCTGCTCGCGGAGATTCGTCGGGTGGTCAGGCCTGGCGGCTACATCGTGCATCTCGTACCCAGTGCAAGCTGGCGCTTGTGGACTACGTTGACGTACTACCCGGACCGGTTGCGTCGCCTCTGGCACGCCGTCCGCGGTTCGGCCGGCGCTGCCGAGTCGACGGCTGCGACCGCTGCCGAGGATTCAGCGCTTTCGCGGCGCCTGCTGCGAGCATTCGCCCCGCCCGCGCATGGCTTGCTTGGCAACGCAGTCGAAGAGCTCTGGTATTTCCGCCGCGCTCACTGGCGCCGTCTTCTCAGCGATGCCGGACTCGAGTGGCACACCTGCCGGCCGGCGGGTCTTTTCTATTCCGGGAGCATCCTGTTCGGATCGCGGCTGCCGTTTTCCGGACGGCGACGCCTCGCGCCGCTGCTCGGCAGCTCGTGCCACTTGTTCGTCCTGCGCAGGCGCGCGGCCGACGGCGGCGCGCGATGAGCGGCACGCCGATGACGTCGGCGCACGCTGCGGCCCACCCATTGCGAGGCAAAACGGTGCTGGTCGTTTCACGCTGCGCGTGGACCCTGTTCAACTTCCGGCTGCCGCTGATGCGCGCGTTGATGCAGGCGGGTGCGAAAGTGATAGCGCTCGGAGCGGGAGGCGACGGTTATGAATCGCGGCTGCGCGCAGCGGGGATCGACTACCGCCCGATTCCCGTCGCGCAACGCAGCCTCAATCCATTTGCCGACCTGGCCCTGGTGCTGGCCCTGAGCTCGATCATCCGGCGCGAGCGGCCCAGCATCGTGCATTGCTTCACCATCAAGCCGGCCATCTTCGGGACGATCGCCGCACGCCTGCGCGGCGTGCCGGGCCGCGTGGTGACGATCACCGGGTTGGGCCATGCGTTCACTTCTGCCAGCGCGCTCCTCAATCGCGTCGTCGTCGCGCTGTATCGTCTCGCGCTCACCGGCGCGCACCTCGTGTACTTCCAGAATGCCGAGGACCTGCAGATGTTCGTGAACCGGGGCCTGGTCCACGGGTCCAAAGCCGAGCTGACGGCCGGTAGCGGAGTCGACGTGACGCGCTTTGCGGCGGTCCCGCTGGCGATCGAACTCTCTGCGGGTGCGCCGCGTTTCCTGATGATCGCGCGCCTGATCCGCGAGAAGGGCGTCCGCGAGTTCCTGGAGGCGGCCGCCGCTGTGAAACAGCGCTACCCCGACGTAGAATTTTCGCTGCTCGGCGGCGAGGATCCACGCAACCCGAGCGCGCTGGATCCGGCAGAAATGCGGGCGCTGCGCAGCTCGCAGGTCGTGCGGTGGCTCGGCGAGACCGACGATGTGCGCAGCCATATCGCTGCGGCGGATGCGGTAGTGCTGCCTTCGTATCGCGAGGGGTTGCCGCGTGTGTTGCTGGAGGCCGGCGCCATGGGTCGCGCGGCGATCGCCACGGATGTCGTCGGTTGTCGCGACGTCGTCGTGCCCGATGTGACTGGATTGCTGGTGCCTCCCATGGACGCTGCCGCGCTGGCGGCCGCAATCTGCCGCCTGGTCGAGCACCCGCAGGCGCTGGTGACAATGGGTGCGGCGGCACGCGCGCGCGTGGTCGAGAATTTCGATGAGCAAGCGGTGATTGCGACTACGCTGGCCGGATATCGGCGGCTGATCGCCGCCAGAGGAACCGATGCAGACACCGCTCCTGCTGCTTGAGCTGAACGAAGTCAACTTCGAGTTCGTCGAGGCCTATGCGCGCCGCGGCGCGCTGCCGAATTTCGGCGCGCTGTTCCGCGAGCATGGCTACGTTCGCACCCGCTCGGAAGCGAAGTACGAGGAGCTCGAGCCGTGGATCCAGTGGGTCACGGCGCACACCGGGCGCTCGTTTGCCGAGCACGGCGTGTTCCGGCTCGGCGACATCGTCGCCAGAGACATCCCGCAGATCTGGGAGCTGCTCGAGGCGCGCGGACTGAAGGTCGGCGCGATCAGCCCGATGAACGCGAAGCACCGGCTGCGCGATCCGGCGTTCTTCGTGCCCGATCCGTGGACGCGCACCGAGATCAGCGCGCCGCGCACGCTGCGCAATTTGTACGCCGCGCTGGCGCAGGCCGTGAATGAAAACGCGAGCTCCAGGCTGACGCCGTCATCGGCGATTGCACTGCTCGCCGGTGTTGCGCGCTACGCACGTCCGTCCAACTACCCACGCTATGCGCAGCTCGCACTCGGTGCCGCGAGCAGACCCTGGTTGCGCGCGTCGTTTCTCGATCTGTTGCTCGCCGACGTGTTCATCCACGAAGTGCGACGCACGCGTCCGCAGTTCGCCAGCCTGTTCGTCAATGCGGCTGCACACATTCAGCATCACTACATGTTCAGTGCGGCGCCTTATGACGGGCCGCATCGCAACCCGGAGTGGTACGTGCCTCGCAACCTCGATCCGGTTCTGGGTATCTACGAGCTCTACGATCACATTTTCGCGAGCGTGCGCCGCGCGTTCCCCGACAGCCGCATCATGGTCGCGACCGGTCTGCACCAGGATCCGTACCCTGAGCTGAAGTACTACTGGCGACTGAAGAATCACGAGGCATTCCTGCGACGCATCGGCGTGCCGTTCGCGTCGGTCACGCCGCTGATGTCGCGCGACTTCGCGATCACCTGCACGGATGCAGCGCAGGCGCGCGCGGCAGCGCAGCGCTTGAGCGAAGCGCGCGCTAGCGACGGTGCGCCGCTATTCGAGATCGACAATCGCGGCACGGATCTGTTCGCGATGCTCGTGTATCCCGGACCGATCGAGCAGGGCTTCAGGTTCAGTGTCGGCGAGGCGCAGTACCAGAACCTGCGTGACGACGTCGCGTTCGTTGCATTGAAGAACGGCGAGCACAACGGCACGGGTTATTTCCTCGACACCGGCGCGGCGCAGGGCAGCGTGCCCGCGGAGTTTCCGCTCACTGAGATGCCGCAACGGATCATGCAGGCACTCGGAGTTGAGCATTACAACGAATACAGCGAAGGACCTCGCTGCATGACTCGCGCGTTCAGCTCGCAGTCATCTTTGTAATTGCTTTGTAAAAGCGCCTGTCGCCGACCGGCAACACGCTGTGTTTCCCCTAGTTTCTCGTACATCCGCTCTGTATAGTTCACGCGCGAATCAGGTCTGACGAGCACATCAGAAGCAACACGGGCGGCGCAACCTGATCGTTCTTGCGAAGCATTTCTTCGGGTGGCCGAGAACAAGAAGAAGCGCAAGCAAGTTGATAGTGGATCAACAGGAAGCTTGGAAGGGACCATGCCGCGCATCGCCGTCTACTTCGGTTTGCCACTGCTCGTAACAATTCTTTTGATGTTTGCACTGCGGCCCCTGGCACGCGGCGTCGGGCTGATCGATCGCCCTGGCGGTCGCAAGATGCACATCGGCGAAGTGCCGGTCATCGGCGGTCTCGCGATGACTGGCGGGCTGCTGGTCGGCGCGCTCTACAGCTTCACTGCGTTGCAAGGGTTCGCGTTCTTTCTCACGGCGACCACGCTGCTCGTCTTCATCGGCGCACTCGACGACCGCTACGACCTTCCCGCTTCGGTGCGGTTTCTCGCACAGATCTGCGCAGCGCTGCTGATGGTGGCCGGCGCGGACTTGTATGCAATCGACATCGGTCAGCCGTTCTTCGCCGGCGTCGTCGAGCTCGGCTGGCTGGCCATGCCGTTCTCGATCGTGATCGTGCTCACCGCGATCAACGCGTTCAACATGTTCGACGGCAGCGATGGCGTCGCAGGCACGCAGGCGCTGATCGCGCTGGTGTTCCTCGGATTCGCGTGCATCGTCGGCGGCTCGATGAGCTGTCTGCCGTTCGTGCTCGGGTTGATGGGCTGCATCCTCGGCTTCCTGATCTTCAACTGGCCCTCGAAGCGCACGCGCAACGTGCGCGCGTTCATGGGCGATGCGGGCAGCACCATGCTCGGCTTCTCGCTCGCCTGGCTGAGCCTCGACCTGTCGCAGGGACCCGCGCGCGTCATCAGCCCGGTCGTCGCACTGTGGATCTTCGCGTTGCCGGTCTTCGACCTGTTCAGCAGCATGGTGCGCCGCGTGGTGCAGGGCAGCTCGCCGTTCCACGGCGACTCCGAGCATCTGCATCACCTGCTGCGCCGGTTCGGTTTCTCGTCGCGCCAGGTCGCGCAGATCGTGCTGCTGGCCTCGAGCCTGTTCGGCGCGATCGGCGTCGGCGCCTACCTGGGCGGCGTCGAGGACGGCTGGCTGTTCCTGGGGTGGGCGGTGCTCGGCGTCGGCTACCACATCGTCTTCGGCAGCGGGCTCGTCATTCCGCGGCGCGAGGAGCCGCGCCTCGACGACGGCACCATCACCGGCAAGTACTGGACGCTCTGGAAGCAGCGCTGAGCCGGGTTTCTCGCCGCAAAAGCGGCCATTTCCACAATTTTCCCCGGGGCCGTCCGGCCCTGTGCGCCGCTAGGCTGCGCGGGCGGGCAAGGATTGCCTGCATGCTTTTCCCTCGACCCCGGTTCGCGGCGCGCTGGACGCGCGCTGCGGGCCCCATAGGGCCATGGTGCCGGGGCCGGCGAATTCCTATGCTCAGTTCCTTTACCAAAGTTGTCGGCCTCGGCTAAGCTTCGGACCCTTTTTCCTTTACGTCCAGCCAGTTACACATGCGTCTCACCATCTTCGGTTCGGGTTACGTGGGCTTGGTCACCGGCGCTTGCTTCGCCGAAGTCGGCAACAACGTGCTGTGCGTCGACGTCGATCAGCGCAAGGTCGAGATGTTGAAGCGCGGCGAGTCGCCGATCTATGAGCCGGGGCTGGACGAACTGCTGAAGAAGAACCTCGCGGCCGGTCGCATCAACTTCACCACCGACGCGGCCGAGGGCGTGAAGCACGGGCTGTTCCAGTTCATCGCGGTCGGGACGCCGCCGGACGAGGACGGCTCGGCGGATCTCAAATATGTGCTCGCGGTCGCCGAGGCGATCGGGCGCAACGTCAGCGAGTATCGCGTCGTGGTCACGAAGTCGACGGTGCCGGTGGGCACGGGAGACAAGGTGCGCGCGAAGATCGAGAACACGCTCAAGGCGCGCGGCGCGCAAATCGAGTTCGACGTCGTCTCGAATCCCGAATTCCTCAAGGAAGGCGCCGCGATCAGCGACTTCATGAAGCCGGACCGCATCGTCGTCGGCACCGACAATCCGCGCACCGCGGAGCTCTTGAAGGCGCTCTACGATCCGTTCACCCGCAGCCGCGAGCGCATGATCGTGATGGACCTGCGCTCCTGCGAGCTCACCAAGTACGCCGCGAACGCGATGCTCGCGACCAAGATCAGCTTCATGAACGAGCTGGCGAACCTCGCCGAGCGCATGGGCGCGGACATCGAGAAGGTGCGCCTCGGCATCGGCTCCGATCCGCGCATCGGCTATCACTTCATCTATCCGGGCTGCGGCTATGGCGGCTCGTGCTTCCCGAAGGACGTGCAGGCGCTGGCGCGCAGCGCCGGCGATCATTCCTTCGATGCGAAGCTGCTGAATGCCGTCGAAGAGGTGAACAACCGGCAGAAGTCGGTGCTGCTGGAGAAGCTCAACCGCCATTTCGACGGCAAGCTGGCCGGCAAGACCATCGCCCTGTGGGGCCTCGCGTTCAAACCGAACACCGACGACATGCGCGCGGCGCCGAGTCGCACGCTGATCGAAGGGCTGTGGGCGGCGGGCGCCAAAGTGCGGGCTTATGACCCGGTGGCGGCGGAGGAAGCTGCGCGCATCTATGGGGAGCGCGGCGATGACCTGGTGCTGGCCAAGAGCGCGACCGAAGCGCTGCAGGGCGCGGATGCGCTGGCGATCGTGACCGAGTGGCAGGAGTTCCGCAGCCCCGATTTCGACACCATCAAGGCGGAGCTCGCGCACCCGGTGATCTTCGACGGTCGCAACCTCTACGACCCCGGATTCGTTAAGCGGTTCGGATTGAAGTACTACGCCATCGGGCGGGGCGACAGCGTATGTTGATTCCGGTCATTCTTTCAGGCGGCTCGGGCACGCGGCTGTGGCCGCTGTCGCGCGAGCTCTATCCCAAACAGCTGCTGCCGCTCGTCGGCCGGGGCACGATGCTGCAGGAGACGCTTGCGCGTCTCGCCGGCGTGGCCGACGTCGGCGCGCCGATCGTCGTGTGCAACGAGAGCCATCGCTTTCTCGTCGCCGAGCAGCTGCTCGAGCGCGGCATGCAGCCGCAGTCGATTCTGCTCGAGCCGGTCGGGCGCAATACCGCACCCGCGGTGGCCGTCGCCGCGATGGCTGCCGTGGCCGATGCGCCGGTCGACAAGAAGCAGGCGGATCCCATCCTGCTGATCCTCCCCGCGGATCACGTGATCCACGACGTGAAGGCCTTTCAGGCCGCGATCGCGGCCGGCCGCAAGGCCGCCGAAGGCGGCAAGCTCGTCACCTTCGGCGTCGTGCCGACCAAGCCCGAAACGGGATATGGCTACATCCGCCGCTCCGGCGGCCCGACGGGCAGCGCGGCGTTTTTCCCGATCGCGCAATTCGTCGAGAAGCCGGACCTGCCCACGGCGCAGCGCTACGTCGAGTCGGGCGAGTACTTCTGGAACAGCGGCATGTTCATGTTCCGCGCCTCGGCCGTGCTCGAGGAGCTGCGCAAGCTGGCACCTGCGATCTACGACGCCTGCGCGCAGGCGTACACGAACGCGAAGCGCGATCTGGATTTCACGCGCCTGCCCGCGAAGGAGTTCGGCGCGTGCCCGAGCGATTCCTTCGACTACGCGGTCATGGAGAAGACGCAGCACGGCGTGGTCGTGCCGCTCGATGCGGGCTGGAGCGACGTCGGCTCCTGGTCCGCGCTGCACGAAGCGATACCCGGTGACGAGCGCGGCAACGTGCGAATCGGCGATGTGCTCACGGTCGACAGCAAGGGCTCTTACCTGCAATCCACGAGCCGGCTGGTCGCGGCGGTCGGGCTCGAAGACCACGTCGTGGTCGAGACCAAGGACGCCGTGCTGGTCGCGCCGAAGAGCCGCGTGCAGGACGTGAAGGAGCTGGTCTCGCAATTGAAGAAGCAGGGTCGCTACGAGAGCTCGCTGCATCGCGAAGTGTTTCGCCCGTGGGGCAGCTACGACAGCATCGACAACGGCGAGCGTTTCCAGGTGAAGCGCCTGACCGTCAAGCCCGGCGCCTCGATGTCATTGCAGATGCACCATCATCGCGCCGAGCACTGGATCGTCGTTGCCGGCACTGCGCGCATCACGCGCGGCGAGGAGACCTTCCTGCTGGAAGAGAACCAGTCGACGTACATCCCGCTCGGCACCAAGCATCGCATCGAGAATCCCGGCAAGATCCCGCTGCACATCATCGAAGTGCAGTCCGGCACGTATCTCGGCGAGGACGACATCGTGCGCTTCGAGGATCGTTACGGTCGCGAAGGCCAGACGGGTTAATACGGCAGGTCGAACATGGCAGGCAGCATTACCGGCTTCAAGGCATATGACTATCGCGGCCGCATTCCCGCCGAGCTGAACCCGGACGTCGCATATCGCATCGGCCGCGCGTACGCGGAATTTCTCAGGCCGAAGCGGGTGATCGTCGGCCGCGACATTCGCCTGTCGAGCGCGGAGCTGTGTGGCGCGCTGACGCGCGGCCTCAACGATTCAGGCGTCGACGTTTACGACATCGGTCTGTGCGGCACCGAGGGTGTGTACTTCGCGACGTTCAGCGAGGGCATGGACGGCGGCATCATGGTGACCGCGAGCCACAATCCGCCCGACTACAACGGCATGAAGTTCGTGCGCCAGCAGTCGCGGCCGATCAGCGGCGACACCGGATTGAAGGATATCCAGCGCATCGCCGAAGCGGACGTGTACTCGCGCGCCGCGCAGCCCGGCCGCCGCCACGAGCTCGATGTGCGCGGCAAATACATCGAGCACCTGTTGTCGTATCTCGACCGGCCGAAACTGAAGAAGCTCAGGATCGTGGTGAACGCCGGCAACGGCGGCGCCGGCCTGGTCGTCGATCAGCTCGAGCCGCACCTGCCGTTCGAGTTCATCAAGATCAATCACGCGGCCGACGGCACGTTCCCGAACGGCGTGCCCAATCCCATGATCGAGAGCAATCGCGTCGCGACGATCGAGGCGATCCGCAAGCACGGCGCGGATTGCGGCGTCGCCTGGGACGGCGATTTCGACCGCTGCTTCCTGTTCGATGAGAGCGGCGCGTTCATCGAGGGCTACTACATCGTCGGCCTGCTCGCGTCGGTGTTCCTCAAGCGCGAGCCGGGCGCGCGCATCGTGCACGATCCGCGCCTGACCTGGGCGACGGTCGACATGGTCGAGTCGCTCGGCGGCAAGGCAGTGATGTCCAAGTCGGGCCACGCATTCATGAAGGACGTGATGCGCGACGCGGACGCCGTCTACGGCGGCGAGATGAGCGCGCATCATTATTTCCGCCGCTTCGGCTACTGCGACAGCGGCCAGATCCCGTGGCTGCTCGTGACGCAGCTGCTGTGCGAATCCGGCAAGCGCCTGTCGGAGCTGGTGGGCGAGCGCATCGCGGCTTTTCCGGCGAGCGGCGAGATCAACCGCAAGGTCACGGATTCGCAGGCGACCATCAAGCGCGTGCAGGAGCACTACCAGCCAGGCGCGCGCGCAGTCGATTTCACGGACGGCCTGTCCCTCGATTTCGACCGCTGGCGCTTCAACCTGCGCACGTCGAACACCGAGCCGCTGATCCGGCTGAACGTCGAAAGCCGCGGCGATGCGGCCTTGATGCACGCACGCACCGCCGAGCTGCTGCAGATGATCGGCGGCGAAGACGCTCACTGAGCCCCCGAAAGCCATGACTGCGCCGTACCCGGGCCGGCGCCTGCAGCCAATCGCGGGCTTTACCGGCTTGCTGCGGGCCCGGCGTTACGAGACGATCCGCCCGTAGCTACCGCCCACGGCGAAGGGAGCCGGCGGCTACCCAGCGGGGATCTTGCTTCGACTTTTTGCGTCCGTCCGGATGGGTACCCGGATGGTTCCCCGCGCCGAGCTTCCACACTGCACGAGGCAGGCCCAGGGGGGGGCAATGAGCGAGCGCTACATTCTGCTGGTCGAGGACAATCCTGACGACGAAGAGCTGACGCTGCTCAGCCTGCGCAAGAACGCTCTCGCGCACGAGATCGTGGTCGTGCGCGACGGCGTCGAGGCCATCGATTTCCTGTTCGGCAACGGCCAGTACGCCGGCCGCGACGTGGCGCAGGTGCCGACGGTGATCCTGCTCGACCTCAAGTTGCCGAAGCTCGACGGCCTGGGCGTGCTGAAGCGGCTGCGGGCCGATCCGCGCACGCGCACGCTGCCCGTAGTGGTTCTGACGTCTTCGAGCCAGGACGCGGATGTGATCGCCAGCTACAACCTCGGCGCCAACAGCTATGTACGCAAGCCGGTCGAGTTCGGCGCGTTCGTCGAAGCGGTCAGCAGCCTCGGGCTGTACTGGGTGCTGTTGAACCGGCCGCCGCCGCTGCACGCGGCCTGAAAAAGGCCCGGTTTCGCGTTGACCATGGGGGGCGGTGCTCCCTAAACTACGCCCCCTTTGCGGGGCGGTTAGCTCAGCGGTAGAGCACTGCTTTCACACGGCAGGGGTCACAGGTTCAATCCCTGTACCGCCCACCAAAACCTCCACCATGACTGTTCGTTCTCGTTTCGCACCGAGTCCCACCGGCTTGCTGCACATCGGCGGCGTGCGTACGGCGCTGTTCTCGTGGCTGTATGCGCGCCGGCACCGCGGCGTCTTCATCCTGCGCATCGAAGACACGGACCGTGAACGCTCCACCGAGGAGGCGACGCAGGTCATTCTCGATGGCATGGAGTGGCTCGGCCTGAGCCACGACGAAGGGCCGTTCTATCAGACGCGCCGCATGGACCGGTATGCCGAGGTGATCCAGCAGTTCCTCGCGGCCGGCCACGCCTATCACTGCTACTGCACGAAGGAAGAGCTGGAGGCGATGCGCGCGCGGCAGATGGCCGCGAAGCAGAATCCTCGCTACGACGGGACGTGCCGCAACCGCACGACGCCGCGCGCCGGCGTCGATCCGGTCGTGCGCTTCCGCAATCCGCTCGAGGGCACGGTCGTCGTCGAGGACGTGATTCACGGCAACGTTGCTTTCGAGAACTCGCAGCTCGACGACCTGATCATCGCGCGCTCCGACGGCTCGCCGACCTACAACTTCTGCGTCGTCGTCGATGACATGGACATGCAGGTCACGCACGTGATCCGCGGCGACGATCACCTCAACAACACGCCGCGCCAGATCAACATGCTGCGCGCACTCGGCGCCACGCCGCCGGTGTACGGCCACGTGCCCATGATCCTTGGCGCGGACGGCGCGAAGCTGTCGAAGCGGCACGGTGCGGTCAGCGTCCTGCAGTACCGTGAAGACGGCTACCTGCCCGAAGCCCTGCTCAACTACCTGGTGCGGCTCGGCTGGTCGCACGGCGATCGCGAGGTTTTCAGCCTCGCCGAGATGACCGAGCTGTTCGATATCCGCGACGTGAACAAGGCGGCGTCCGCGTTCAATCCCGAGAAGCTGCTGTGGCTCAACCAGCAGCACATCATGCGCGCCGCGCCCGAGATGCTCGCGCGCTATCTGAAGCCGCAGCTCGCGGCGATCGGCATCGTCGTCGACGATGACGCCAGGCTCGCCGGCGTCGCGCGCGCCCTGCAGGAGCGCGCCAAGACCCTGAAGGAAATGGCCCAGAACAGCATCTTCTTCTTCAAAGAGCCGCAGGATTACGACGAGAAGGCAGCGAAGAAGAACCTGACGGCCGAAGCCGTGCGGCCCCTGACGCTCGTCATGGAGAAGCTCAGGGCGCTGACTGATTGGCGGGCTGCCGCGATTCACGACATCGTGAACCTGACGGCGTCGGAGCTGCAGCTCGGCCTCGGCAAGATCGCGCAGCCGATCCGCGTCGCGGTGACCGGCACCGCGGTTTCGCCGCCCATCGATGTCACGCTGGAAAATCTGGGACGTGAGACCACGCTCGCTCGCCTGCAACGGGCGCTAGACTACGCATCGCGCCACTAAGAAGGCGGGAGCAGCGGACTCGATGGCCTGCAAGATTCACCTGATCGCGGCGGCGCGCCCCAATTTCATGAAGGTCGCGCCGCTGTACCATGCGCTCGCCGCGCAGCCCTGGTGCGAGACGCGCATCGTCCACACCGGGCAGCACTACGACGCGAACATGTCGGACGCGTTCTTCCGCGACCTGCGGCTGCCGGCTCCGCACTTCCACCTGGAGGTCGGCAGCGGCTCGCATGCCGCCCAGACCGCCGGCGTCATGACCGCGTATGAAAAGGTGTGCGAGCAGGACCGGCCCGACTGGACCATCGTCGTCGGCGACGTGAACTCCACGGCGGCGTGCGCAATGGTGGCCGCGAAAATGTGGATCTCGGTCGTGCATCTCGAAGCCGGCCTGCGCAGCCGCGACCGGCGCATGCCGGAGGAGATCAACCGGCTCGTGACCGACGCGATCTCGGACGTGCTGTGGACGCCGTCGCCGGATGCCGACGAGAACCTGCTGCGCGAAGGCGTGCCGACGGAGCGCATCGACCGCGTCGGCAACATCATGATCGACTCGTACGAAATGATGCGGCCGCAGATCGAAGCGGATCCCGGTCCGGCGAAATTCGGACTGAAGCCCGGCGGGTACGCGGTCGTGACGCTGCACCGTCCCTCGAATGTCGACGACGCAGGCACGCTCGGCAATCTCGTGCAGCAGATGGTGTCGATTTCGGCGCAGCTGCCGCTGCTCTTCTCGGTGCACCCGCGGACGCGCAAGAAGCTCGACGAGTTCCGGCTCTGGACGGCGCTGCAATCGGCGCCGGGCATCCGGCTGACGGAGCCGCTCGGCTACGTCGAATTCATGGCGTTGGTGAAGGCGGCGCGGGCCGCGGTGACCGATTCGGGTGGCGTGCAGGAGGAGTCGACGTACCTCGGCATTCCGTGCCTGACCTTGCGCGAGAACACCGAGCGTCCGATCACCGTGACGCAGGGGAGCAATCGTCTCGTCGCCGCGCACGACCTGTCGCAGAGTCTGGAAACCGTGCTCGCGGGACGCTGGCCCACCGGCTCGCGCCCCGATCGCTGGGACGGGAAAGCGGCGGAGCGCTGCGTGGCTGCGCTGCGCAGACGGCACGAGAGCAAGCGCGTTCCTTGACAGTGCGGGATCGCTTCCATACATTGCGCGCCTCTCACGTGGGGCTATAGCTCAGCTGGGAGAGCGCTTGCATGGCATGCAAGAGGTCGGCGGTTCGATCCCGCCTAGCTCCACCAAAGTCCCACAGAGGCGCCCGCCAACTTGGTCAGTGCGTCCCCATCGTCTAGAGGCCTAGGACATCGCCCTTTCACGGCGGTAACTGGGGTTCGAATCCCCATGGGGACGCCATTTCTTTTGCCCGCTGCCGCGGGCCGCCAACCTTTGTCATCCCGTCGGGATTTTGCGACGCAATTACGGTCCTTTGACTATCAAGGGGTTGAGCTCGACACCTCAGGTTGCAGTCCCCGAATCTGTCCCCGAACCGCGACGCTGCGCTGCGCTAAATGATGCCAGTGTAGCTGTTTTTTACACACTAACTCGGCGAAGTACCTAAGGTTTTCTACGACTGGCACGGAACTTGTTAAATAACTCGGCCGTAAGTCATTTGCTTATCCCGTGGGGCGCATGAATCCGACTCGTATGTCCGAGAGACTGAAAACCACAGTGGTCGTGCTGGCGCTGGCTGTCCTGAGCGGCTGCGGCGGCGGCGACTCGGAAAGCGCTCCGGCAAACGGCGGAGGCGGCCCGACCGGCAACTCCGCGCCGACGATCCAAGGCCAGCCGAGCGGCTCCGTGCAGGCGGGACAGGCCTATACATTTACGCCATCAGCGAGCGATGCGAATGGCGACACGCTGACGTTCTCGGTGACCAACAAGCCCGACTGGGCTGACTTCAATTCCGCGACCGGCCGGCTGTCCGGCACGCCGACCGCTGCCGACGTAGCAACCTACTCGAACATCAGCATCTCGGTGTCCGACGGTCAGGCGAGCGCGGCGCTGTCTGCCTTCGCGATCTCGGTGACGGACGTCGCCGCGGGCATCGGTACCGCAACGTTGTCGTGGACGCCGCCGACCGAGAATTCCGACGGCACGGCGCTGACCGACCTCGCCGGCTACCAGGTCTACTACGGGCAGTCGCAGAACAATCTGGACAAGACTGTGACGCTGAACAACGCATCGCTCTCGACGTATGTCGTCGAGAACCTGGGCTCGGGCACGTGGTTCTTTGCGGTAGTGGCCGTCAACAGCCACGGCACGACCAGCGTGTT
>DATEKT010000279.1:0-2370 GCA_035277305.1 Steroidobacteraceae bacterium
CGCGACGAGGTCTACGACCCGAACACCACGCGCAAGGGCATCGCCGACATCATCATCGCCAAGCAGCGTAACGGCCCGATCGGCGACGTGCAGCTGACCTTCCTCGGCAAGTACACGAAGTTCGAGAACTTCGCCCCCGAATACGCTTACGGGGACTCGTGAACAGCGTTCCGGTCGTCAGGGTCGACGGCGCCGCTCTGCGTAACAATCTCGCGGTCGTGCGTCGCTTCGCTCCGGGCGCGCGCGTCATCGCCGCTGTCAAAGCGAATGCCTACGGTCATGGCCTGGTGTACGCGGCGCGTGCACTCGACGCTGCGGACGCATTCGGCGTCGCGCGCGTCGAGGAAGCGCTCGTGCTGCGCGAAGCGGGCATCTCACATCCGATCGTCGTGCTGGAAGGTGTGTTCGCAGGCGCGCAGCTCGACGCTGCGGCAAGCCATGATCTGCAGCTCGTCGTGCACTCGCACGAGCAGATCGCGGTACTGGAGCAGTACGCCGGAACGCACCGTTTCACGGTCTGGCTGAAGATCGACACCGGGATGAATCGGCTCGGCTTCAGGACGGAAGAGTTCGCTGCCGCGCACGCGCGTTTAGGCAGCTGTGCTGCGGTCGGGACGCTGCGTCTGTTGACGCACCTGGCGAGCGCAGAGAACTCGGGCGGCATCGAGACCCGGCTGCAGCTCGATCGCTTTCGCACGCTCAGCGCACCGTTGCGCCTGGAGCGCAGCATTGCCAACTCCGCGGGCATCGTCGCGTGGCCGGATGCGCACGGCGAATGGGTTCGTCCCGGCCTGATGCTCTACGGCGCTTCGCCCTTCGCCGAACGCAGCGCCGCCGATCTCGGCCTGCTGCCGGCCATGACGTTCGCGACCCAGGTCATCGCCGTGCGCAACGTCGCGCCGGGCGAGGCGATCGGCTACAACGGCATCTGGCGCGCGAAACGGCAGACGCGTATCGCAGTCGCCGCGGTCGGTTACGGCGACGGCTATCCCCGCTGCATGCATGCCGGCGCGCCGGCATTGATCGGCGGACGCGAGGTGTCTGTCGTCGGTCGCGTGTCGATGGACATGACGATGCTGGACGCGACGGAGTTGCCCGGCGTCGCGGTGGGCGATGAAGTTACGCTGTGGGGCAGGGGATTGCCGGCGGAGCGCGTCGCGTCGTTCGCCGACACGATCGCCTATGAGTTGTTCTGCAGGATCGCGGAAAGAGTCAGAAGAGCGCAGTCGGGCTGAAGCCCGACCTGCTAGCCCTCGAAGAATCCCATCTTGACGCCCGCGAGCAGGATCACGTCGTTGTCCTGCAGCCTGCGTGCTTGTTCGCCGATGCCGCTGCCGTTGACGTGCGGATAGTCGTTCGGCTTGCCGCTGTCGACGTGCACGATGAAGAAGCCATCGGCGCGGCGCGTGATGGCCGCGACCTGCACACCCGGACGGCCGAGCGTCGTCAGCGCTTTGTTGAGCTCGAGCTCGCGGCCAGCGAATGCGCCGCTCAGCACCTGCAGCTTGGCCTTCGGCAACGCGATCGGGTGTTCGCCTGTGGCGCTGGAGCTCGACGGCACCGCGCGGATCGCCGTCGCGGTTGCGCCGGAAGATTTCGCAGCCGGCGGCGGCGCGATCGCCGAGGCCTTCTTGGCCGCAGCCGCGGCGACTGCCGATCCCGGCGTGATCACCATCGTCTTCTCGAACTCGTCGGGCTCGTTGTCCGAGCTCTGCGTGTCGACGAAACGCAGCTGGTGATGACCGACGGTGACCACGTCGCCGTGCTGGAGCGCGTGCTTCTTGATCAGCTTGCCGTTGACGTAGGTGCCGTTGGTGCTGTTGAGATCTTCGAGGAACGAATCGTTGAGAATGTTGATGATCAGCGAGTGATGGCCGCTCACGGCGGGGTTGTCGATGCGGATGTCGTTGTCCGGCAGCCGACCGATCGTGTAACGCTCCTTGTTCATGTTGTATTCGGCCATGACCGAACCATCGAGGCTAAGGATCAACCGTGCCATGTAAGGTCCTCGAAACTCCCGACCGACGAACGTGACGCCCCCGCGGGGCATGCGGATGCTAGCCGAACCAGCGCAAGATTCTGTCAACTACCCCAGTCTTTGCTGCGAACGAGTCCACAACTTGAGCAAGGATGATGGACACATTGTCGCGTCCGCCGTTGTCGTTCGATAGCTGAATCAATTGCTTAGCGACCGTTTCAAGACTAGCACTAAAGGTGCTCATAGTTAAATGGATATCGTCGTCCTCGACCATGTCGGACAGCCCGTCCGAGCACAGGACGAAGAAATCCCCCTTCTGCACCGGCTGCTCGTGCACCTCGACCTCGACCGTCGGCTCGACGCCGAGCGCCCGGGTGACGTAGTTCTTGTTG
>DATEKT010000280.1:0-23702 GCA_035277305.1 Steroidobacteraceae bacterium
CTGCTCACTCTGGTCGGGATGCACCAGGAAAACGATCTCGTAATGACGCATTGCTGCTCCTCGTGGATATGCCTCCCGTCAGCGAGAATCTGCGGTGAGGCAAGGAGTTACCGCCGAGCGGGTGCTCGACGGGGGCGCGAATCGTACCGGAAGAAGGGCGATGAGGCCAGTGGAACCGGGAACTCAGCGCCGCTGTCGGGCTGCCTCGAACAGCAGCACCCCGGCCGCCACGGATACGTTCAGGCTTTCCACGGCGCCGGCCATCGGGATGCCCACCAGGACATCGCAGTTTTCCCGGGTCAGGCGGCGCAGGCCCGCTCCTTCCGCGCCCAGCACCAGCGCCAGGGGCCCGGTCAGCTTGCTCTCGTACAGCGATTGCGGCGCCTGGTCGTCCGCGCCGACGACCCAGATCTCGCGCTCCTTCAGCCAGCGCAGAGTGCGCGCGAGGTTCACGACCTGGACCAGCGGCATCGTCTCGGCAGCGCCGGATGCGACCTTGCGCACCGTCGGCGTGAGTCCGGCGGCCCGGTCGCGCGGCACGATGACCGCGCTTGCGCCGGCGGCGTCCGCCGTGCGCAGGCACGCGCCGAGATTGTGCGGGTCCTGCACGCCGTCGAGCACTAGCAGCAGCGGCGGAGCTGTTGCGCGGTCGAGGAGCTCGTCGAGCGCGCCCTCGCCCAGCGGACCGAGCGCGCGAACTTGCAGGCACGCGCCCTGATGCCGCTCGTTGCCCGCGAGACGATCGAGCTCCTGGGCCGCGCGCAATTCCGTGCGGACGCCTGCCGCCTGCGCGAGACGCTGCAGCTCCGTCGAGCGCGCGTCCTCTCTGCCCTTCTGCAGCACCAGCAACGAAGCGCGCTCGGGATGCTGCTGTAACAGCGTGCGAACGGCGTGCAGGCCGAAGACGACCGTGGCCTCGGTCATCGACGCCGGTCCTTGCGACGCTGCCACGGGCCGCGGATCGCACGGCCGGCGCTGTCGGCGAGCTCGAAGTCGATCTTGCGCTCGTCGATGATGACGTTGATGAGCCGCACGCGCAGGTGATCGCCGAGCCGGAACACGCGGCCGCTGCGCGCGCCGACCATGCGATAGCCGGAGCTGTCGCGCGAGAAATAATCTGTGCCGAGCGCGCTGACGTGCACCAGCCCGTCGACCTGCACGCCCTTCACCTGCACGAACAGGCCGAAGTCGACGACGCCGGTGACCAGCGCGTCGAATTCCTCGCCGAGCTTGTCGCGCATGTACTCGCATTTGAGCCACGACAACGCATCGCGTGTCGCTTCATCGGCGCGTCGTTCCTTGAACGAGCACTGCTGCCCCAGCGCAGCCATCGCGCCCGCCGACCACGGGAACGTATCCGCCGTGCCGCCGCGAAGGATGTGGCGGATGCCGCGATGGACCATCAGATCGGGATAGCGCCGGATCGGCGAGGTGAAGTGTGCGTACTCCGGCAACGCCAGGCCGAAGTGACCGACGTTCTCCGGCTGGTACACCGCCTGCGGCATCGAGCGCACGACCACCGTCTGGATCAGATGCGCCTCTTCCCCGCCGACGACCTGCTGCAGGACCGCGCTCAGGTCTTGCGGCGTGAGGTCGCGATCCGTCGGCAACTGAATGCCGAAGCCACGCAGGAAAGTGCGCAATGTTTCGAGCCGGTCGTCCTCGGGCCGGCCATGCACTCGATACAACGTCGGCAGCTGATGCTTCTTGAGGAAGCGCGCTGCCTCGACGTTCGCCGCGATCATGCACTCCTCGATGAGCCGATGCGCATCGTTGCGCGTGGACTCGACGAACGCTGCGATCTTGCCCGCGGCGTCGAAGCGCACCTTCAGCTCCGGCGCGTCGAAGTCCAGTGCCCCGCGCTGCGTGCGTGCACCGAGGAGTGCTTTGAACACCGAATAGAGCTGCATCAGCTGCGGGCCGACAGCGACGACTTCCGGTTCGTGTCCCGCAGTCGGATTGGCGAGATACGCTGCGACCTTCGTATAGGTCAGACGCGCGGCCGAGCACATCACGCCTTCGAAGAAGCGTGCGCGCGTCACTTTGCCCTGCGGGCTGACGCGCATCTCGCAGACCATGCACAGCCGATCGACTTTCGGATTCAGCGAGCACAGCCCGTTCGAGAGCGCCTCGGGCAGCATCGGCAGGACGCGGTTCGGGAAATAGACGGAGGTGCCGCGGTTCTGCGCTTCCTTGTCGAGCGCGGAGTCCTGGCTGACGTACGTCGCCACGTCGGCGATGGCGACGACGAGCCGCCACCCGCCGCGAACTTCTTCGCAGTACACGGCGTCGTCGAAGTCGCGCGCGTCTTCGCCGTCTATCGTGACCAGCGGCAACTCACGGAGATCTTCCCGCCCACGCTTCGCCGCGGCGGATACGCTGCGACCGAACGCTTCGGCCTCGGCAACGGCTTCGCGCGGAAACTCGAACGGCAGACCGTGCGAATGGATCGCGATCTCGGTTTCCATGCCCGGTGCGGCGTGCTCGCCGAGCACGCGCGTCACATGACCGAGCGCCTGCGCAGTGCGCGTCGGCTGCTCGACCAGGCGCACGAGCACGACCTGGCCGGCGTGCGCGCCGCCCAGATGCCCGCGCGGCACGAATACGCGATGGCCGATGCGCGGATTGTCCGGCACCACGAAGCTGATGCCGGATTCGTCGTACAGGCGGCCGACGATCTCGCGCGTGTTGCGCTCGAGGACTTCGACGATCGCGCCCTGCGGCCGGCCGCGATTGTCCTGGCCGCTGAGGCGCACCGCGACGCGGTCGCCGTGCATCGTTTCGAGCATCTGGCGCGGTGCGAGGAACACCGGCGCCGAGCGATCGTCCGGCAGCACGAAGCCGTGGCCGTCGCGATGCCCGCTCACCGTGCCGACGACGAGCGGCAGCCGCTCGCGCAGGCAGTACTCGTCGCGGCGGTTGCGAATGATTTCCGCCGCGTGCAGCAACTCGTCGAGCTGCTCCTGCAAGCGGCGCCGCGCAGCCTTGCCGTCGCGACCGACCCGCGCCGCGAGCTCATCGAAAGTGAGCGGCCGCCCGGCTTCCCGCAGCGTCGCTACTACGCGGGCCGCGGCCGGCGGTGACTGCGTGCGCGCCGTGCGCGCACCGGGCGATTGCCCGCCGATTCGCTGTGATTTCTTGCTTTTCTTCGTCGACTTCATCTCTCTCTGCCGTTTGTTGACACCCCGGAACACCACCGGTAGATTGCGCGCCTCGTCCGGACCCCGGGTCCGGACATTCCCATCCTTGCCCAGGTGGCGGAATTGGTAGACGCGCTGGTTTCAGGTACCAGTGGAGCGATCCGTGGAGGTTCGAGTCCTCTCCTGGGCACCATCTCCCTTATGACCGATCGCCCGCCCGCGGCAGCTTGATCATGCCGCCCGCGGCGCGAAGTATGCCCGTGCGCCTTGCCTCCTGTCCGGCGCAATCTAGGTAAGCTAACCATACAAATTGGGTAGCCCCTCCCGATTCGGCGCGCCGGCGCGCGCTGGCACGATGGCCCCCGCTCGGAATGACCCGGGCGACTTTTCCGGAGACCGGTCCATGCCTCGCTATCTCGTCGAACGCGATTTTCCCGACGGCCTCGACATTCCCATGAACGAGGTCGGCGCCGACGCGTGCCGCAAGGTGGTGGAGCGCAATGCCGAGTACGGAGTCACCTGGGTCCATTCCTATGCGACAACCGATCGCAAGCGCACGTTCTGCGTTTACGACGCACCCAACCCCGAGGCGATCCGGCGGGCCGCAGCTTGCAACAAGCTGCCGGTCACGCACATCACCGAGGTGCGGGTGCTCGATCCGTACTTCTTCTTCGTATGAAGCGCGCGCGGTCAGCAACCAATCGTGATTTGACGGAGATGAAGATGAAAAATCTGATTTCAATCCTGGCCCCTCTGATTTTTGCGGCGAGCGCCGCTGCGGCCGAGCCGGCCAAGACGGCCGACGCCGCGCAGCCCGCGCAGACGACCCATCGCTACCTGATCGAGCGCACGTTCCCCGCCGGCGCGCTGGCAGGTCTCGACGCCGCGACCAAGGCGAAGGTCAACAGCAACAACGCGACGGTCGGCGTGCGTTGGGTGCAGTCGTACGCGAACGCGGAGAAGACCAAGACGTTCTGCGTCTACGAAGGGCCGAGCGAGGCCGCGGTGCGCAAGGCAGCCGAGCTGAATGGCCTGCCGGTCGACAGCGTCATGGAAGTGCCGGTGACGTTACTGCCGAAGTAACGAGGCAAGTCACGAGGGTCACGAGGGTCGCGGAGAATCCTCGTGGCCCGCGTGACTCACGTCACTCTGCTCTTTTCGCCGCCAGCGCGATTGCCTCGGCGCGCGAGGACACGCCCAGCTTGGTGAAGATCGCCGAGACATGATGATCGACGGTCTTGGTGGTGACGAACAGGCGCTTGGCGATCGCCGAATTGCGCAGCCCCTGCGCCAGCAGCTCGAAGATCTCCGCCTCGCGCTTGGTGAGCCCGTGCGAGTTCGTACGCGTCGAGCTGCGTGAGCCGCGCGGAATGCGGCGCAACCCCTGCTCGCGCATGCGACGGCGCAGCGCTGCTGCCGCCGCGCTCGCGCCGAGCTTTTCCAGAATCGTCAGCGCCTGGAGTTGCTCCTCCTCGCCGCCTGCCGCCAGCGCATTCGCTTCCTCGTACGGACAGCCGAGCGCATGCCACGCCCTGGCGGCGCCATGCCAGTCTCCCTTGATTTCCAGCGCGTACGGCTCGGCGACATCGCTCGGCGCTTGTTCGAACGCACCCGCGCGCCACAGCCACAGCGCCAGCTCGCCTTTCATCCACAGGTCGCGCCGCGTGCTCGCGAGGTCGTAGATCGGCTGCACTTCCTGAGCGACGAGCTCGCGGTCGCCGGCGATCCACGCCGCATTGGCGCCGGCGAGCGCGACGCCGCTGAGGCGCTGCATCTCGCTGGTGCGGGTGGCGAGCTCGCGCGCCTCGTTGAGCGGAGTCGCCACATCCGGATCGCCGCGCAGGATGCGCAGGTGCGCCAGGATCGTGAGCGCCGGGATGCGCGCGATCGGCGCGGTGCCCGTCTCCGTGACGACAGCCTGGGCATCTTCCGCCGCACCGAGCCAGTCGCCCTGCTCGAAGCGTGCGCGACCGCGCCACGCCATCATGTAGAAGCGCCACGAGTCCAGATCGTGCCGCTCGCAATACGTCAGGCCTTCGCTCAGGTACCGCGAGGCCGCGTTGTATTGCTTGCGCTGCACGGACATCGCCGCGAGGTTCGTGTACGCGCGCGCCGCGTGCTCCTGGAATCCCTGCGCGAGCGCCAGTGTCAGGCTGCGGTTCAGGTCGTCCCAGCCCGCGTCGATGCCGGCGATCAGCCGGGCCGTGCCGAGATTGTTGAGCGCGTGGCAGCAGATCTCATCGTAGCCGGCGGGTTCGGCAAGCTGCAGCGTGCGCTCCGCCCAGAGCACTGCCGCGTCCGCGTCGGCGGCCAGCATGTCGAGCTGCGCGCGATTGCTGTAGGCCATCGCCAGCTCGGGGCCCGGCGGCAAAGCTTCCAGCGTAGTGACAGCGGCAGCAGCGTACTCGTCCGCCTCGGTGCGGCGGCCCTCGAGCCAGCTCAGCCGCGACAGCCAGCGCAACGCGTCGCCTTCCTGTTTGCGGGCCTGCTGCGCCCGCCAGATCTCGAGCGCCGCGTGGCGCGCATCGAAAGAACGCTCGATCTGATCGATCAGATAGCACTCGTACGACAGGCGCTCGAGCAACTGCGCCCGCTCGGCGGGCGGCAGGTTGTCCGCGTAGCGCAGCGCCGCCTGGTAGTGCGAGACGGACTCGCGATGCGCCCCGACGTTCGCGGCATACGCTGCCGCTGCGGGAGCGAAGCGCAAGACTTCCGCGACATTCCTCGCGCCGTCTGCGTGGTGTGCGAGGCGCGCGGGCGGGATGCCGGGCCGCGCTCCGAGGATCGCGAGGACTTTGGCGTGCAGGCCCTGCTGCTGGGCCTGCGACAGCGAATCCTCCAGGGCGCGCCGCGCGAGATCGTGGCGGAAGGCCAGCGACCCGGCTTCGTCGCGCACCATGCCGATGCTCAGGCAACTTTCGATACCCGCTTCATCGTGCACGCCGGCCTGCTCGACCAGCCAGGGTTCGGCTTTGCCCGGCACGATACTCACCAGCTCCGCGATCGCGCGCGCACTGGGCGGCAGCTTCGCGAGACGCGCGAGCACGACGTCGCGAGCGTTCGACGGAATCGACTCGGCGCCCGTCGCCAGCACCTCGGTGACGAAGAACGGATTGCCGCCCGTCGTGCTGTACAGCCCCTGCGACGAGCGCCCCGCCTGCTTCGCCAGCTTCGCCACCGCCAGCTCCGAGAGCGGCTGCAGCGGCAGGCGCCGCACGATCGAGCAAGGCAGGTCGCCGATCACGAAGCGGCACGGATGACGCGAGCCGACCTCGTCGGTGCGATAGGTCATGACCAGCATCGAGCGCGTGCGCTGCATGCGCCGGCCGATGAACTTGAGGAGGTCGAACGTCGCTTCGTCGGCCCAGTGACAATCCTCGAACACGACCAGCGCCGGCGGCCCGTGCTCGAGCTCGTCGAGTGCCGCGCTGAAGATCGCGTCGCGGCTGGTTTCGGCGGTGACGGCAGTCAGGAGCTTGCCCTGCGTCTGACGCGCAATGTCGTGCAGCGGTGCGAGCGGTCGCGGCGTGAACAGCGCGTCGCAGGCACCCCACAGCACGCGAGGGACGACGCGCTGCTGGCGGGAGAACTCCTGCAAAAGAGCCGTTTTGCCGATGCCGGCTTCGCCGTGGACGAGGGTGACGCATCCGCCCTGCTCGACGGAGCCCGTCAGCCAATCGTGCAGATCGGCGAAGCACTGTTCGCGTTCGAGCAGTTCCACAGGAGTACCGGCCAGGAAGATGGGATGAAATTGGGAGGGAGTTGTAGTCGATTACCGCGTGCTCGGGAAGAGCCTGTTCGGCCAGTGGACGCGGCCGCCGGTGCATCTCCGCAAGCGCGGCCAGAGCAATGCAGGCTCGTCAGCCGCCCTCCTTGACATATCCCGCAATCGGTTTGGCGGAACCCGCGCGGCCGACTGCCGTTGAACTGTCATGATCGTCCGCAGCCCATGGTTTCGCGTGAGCGTGTTCGCCGCGTTGCTCGGCGCTGCTTCCCTCGTGGCCGCCGCGGAGCCGCCGCCGCAGCCGCGCCCCTGTCGGGAGTTGACCGGCGAGGAGCGCACTAAGTGCGAGCAGCGGGCTCGCGAGCCGGACCCGGCCCGCCGCCAGACGCCGCCCGCGGCCGATGAAGACGACGCGCCGCCGCCCGATACGAAGAGCGAGAGCGACGAGCAGAGCGACACTGCGGATCCTCCGCGGGCGTAGAATCCGCCCCCTCGATTTCGAGGAGGGTCGCATGCCTTACGTGGATGGCTTCGTATTGCCGGTGCCCAAGCGCAACCTGAAGGCCTATCGCCGCATCGCGACGGCCGCAGGAAAGATCTGGCGCGAGCACGGCGCGGTCGACTATTGGGAGTGCGTCGCCGACGACGTCAAACCCGGCAAGCTCACATCCTTCCCGCAGAGCGTGAAGCTGAAATCCGGCGAGACCGTGCTGTTCTCGTGGATCGTCTTCAAGTCGCGCGCGCACCGCGACCGCGTCAACGCCAAGGTGATCGCGGATCCGCGCCTCGCGCAGATGATGGATGACAAGTCGATGCCTTTCGACGGGCGCCGCATGATCTACGGCGGTTTCAAATCGCTCGTACGGCTGCCGCAGGCGTGAACCATGGCCAACCGTAGCCTGCAGATGACTGACGAGCTCTATCGCTATCTGGTCGAGCACTCGGTGCGCGAGCCCGAAGTGCTGGCGCGCTTGCGCGCCGCGACCGCGTCGCTCCCTCAGGCACAGATGCAGATCGGACCGGACCAGGGTCAGCTGATGGCGCTGCTCGCGCGGCTCATCGGCGCGAAGCGTTGCATCGAGGTGGGCGTGTTCACCGGGTATTCGAGTCTTGCCGTGGCGCTCGCGCTGCCGCCGGATGGCCGCATTCTTGCGTGCGACGTCAGCGAGGAGTGGACGGCGATCGCGCGGCGCTTCTGGCGCGAAGCGGGCGTCGACCACAAGATCGAATTGAAGCTGCAGCCGGCGACACGCACGCTCGAACAGTTGCTCGCCGCAGGCGAAGCCGGTCGCTATGACTTCGCCTTCATCGATGCGGACAAGCCCGCATACGACACGTACTACGAATTGCTGCTGCAGCTGTTACGGCCGGGCGGCCTGATCGCACTCGACAACACGCTGTGGTCCGGCCACGTCGCCAATCCGGACAACCGCGATCCGAACACGCTCGCGTTGCGCGCGCTCAACGACAAGCTCCACCGCGACGAGCGGATCGATGTGAGCCTGCTGCCGGTGGGCGATGGCTTGACGCTGGCGCGGAAACGTTGATCAGAGGGGACTAATCGAACGGATGGCGCAGGATGATCGTCTCGACGCGGTCGGGCCCGGTGGAGATGATCGCGATCGGCGCGCCCACGAGCACTTCCAGACGCCGCAGATACGCCTGTGCGTTCTTCGGCAGCTCGTCGAACGACTTCACGCCTTCGGTACTCTCCTGCCAGCCCGGCATCTCTTCGTAGATCGGCGCGCAGATTGACAGCGCATCGGCGCCAACCGGAAGCACGTCACGCCGCTCGCCGCGCACTTTGTAACCGACAGCAATGCGCACGGTGTCGAGCCCGTCGAGCACATCGAGCTTGGTGATGCACAGCCCGGTGATGCCGTTGATGTCCACCACGCGCCGCAGGCCCGCTGCGTCGAACCAGCCGCAGCGACGCGGTCGGCCGGTCACCGAGCCGTATTCATTGCCGCGCACACGCAAGCGGTCGCCGACTTCGTCTTCGAGCTCGGTCGGAAACGGACCGCTGCCGACACGCGTCGCATACGCTTTCGCGACGCCAAGCACGTAGTGCAGCTGCTGCGGGCCGACGCCCGCGCCCGCCGACGCTTGCCCCGCCACGCAGTTGCTCGAAGTGACGAACGGATACGTGCCGTGATCGATGTCGAGCAGCGCCGCTTGCGCGCCTTCGAACAGCAACCGCTTGCCGGCCCGGATCATCGCGTTCAACTCGGCCGAGACGTCCGCGGTCATGGGCTGGAGCCGCTCGCCGAGCGCGAGCGCTTCGTCGAGCGTTTCCTGGAAGTCGATCGTCGGCGCCTTGAAGTAATGGCGCAGGACGAAGTTGTGATAGTCGAGCACCTCGCCGAGCTTGGCTGCGAAGCGTTCGCGCGCGAACAGATCCTGCACGCGGATCGCGCGGCGCGCGACTTTGTCTTCGTACGCTGGTCCGATGCCGCGGCCGGTCGTGCCGATCTTCGCCTCGCCCATCGCCGCTTCGCGCGCGCGATCGAGCGCGATGTGATGCGGCAGGATCAGCGGACAGGCCTCGGAGATCCGCAGGCGCCGCGGCACATCGATACCGGCGCGCTCGAGCTCCGCCATTTCCTCGAACAGCGCTTTCGGCGACAGCACCACGCCGTTACCGATGAAACACGTGACGCTCTCGTGCAGGATCCCCGAAGGGATCAGGCGCAGCACCGTCTTCTTGCCGTTGATCACCAGCGTGTGGCCGGCGTTGTGGCCGCCCTGGAAGCGCACCACGCCCGCGACGCGATCGGTCAGCAGGTCGACGATCTTGCCCTTGCCCTCGTCGCCCCACTGGGCGCCGATCACGACCACGTTAGCTGCCGCTTTGGAGCTCATCGCATACTCACACAGTGCGAACCAGGAAGAGCAGCAATGCTCAGCGGCGCTCCGAACGCTTGAGGTACTTGAAGAACTCGCTGTCGGGCGAGATCACCAGCACGTCGCTGTCGGTGCCGATCGATTCGCGATACGCCTGCAGGCTCCGGTAGAACGAGTAGAACTCCGCGTTGCGCGTGTAGGCGCGCGCGTAGATCTGCGCCGAGCTCGCGTCGCCCTCGCCGCGGATGATCTGCGCCTCGCGATACGCCTGCGACAGGATCTCGGTGCGCTGGCGGTCCGCTTCGGCCTTCAGCTTCTCGGCGTTCTCATCGCCCTCGGCGCGCAACTGCTTCGCCTGCCGGTCGAAGTCCTGGCGCATGCGCAGGAACACGGAGTCGCTCACTTCCTCGGGCAGGTCGATCTTCTTGACGCGCACGTCGACCAGCTGCACACCGAGCTCGCCCGTCTTCGACTCCGCCGTCTTGAGGATCTCGCCGGTGAACTCGGTGCGCTCGGCCGCGACCACCTGCTGGATCGTGCGGCGCGCGATCACGCCCTTGATGCCGTCCTTCACGATGGAGCCGAGACGCACGGCGGCAATGTCCTCGCTGCCGCCGGTCGCGGTGTAGTACTTGGAGACGTCCGCGATGCGCCACTTGATGTAGAAGTCGATGCGCAGGATCTTGCCTTCGCTCGTCAGGAACTGCTCCGACGGGTAGCTGCGCGTGGTGATGCGGCGCTCGAACTTCTCCACCTTGTTGTAGAACGGCATCTTGAAGTGCAGTCCCGGCTTGTAGTCGGCGCGCACGATCTCGCCGAAGCGCAGCTTCATCGCCAGCTCGGTCTCGCCGACGGTGAACGTCGACATCGCCGTCAGCAGCAACAGGACGACCAGTCCGATGATCGACAGGAATCCACGGTTGGCCATCAGCGGGTCCCCCGTGCGCGGCGCTCGACGTCCGGCGTCGCCGTGCTGGTCGTGCCCTCGATCGTCACGGTGGCTTCAGGCTCGGCGCGCTGCACGCGCCGCCCCTGCTCCAGGAGCTTGTCGATCGGCAGGTACACGAGATTGCCGTTGCCATTGGCGTCGAGGAGCACCTTGCGGCTGGACTTCATCACGTCCTCGACAGTTTCGAGATACAGGCGTTCGCGCGTGACGCCCGGCGCGCGTTCGTACTCGGTCAGCAGTTTCAGGAAGCGCTCTGCTTCACCCTCGGCGTTGGCGACTATTTGTGCCTTGTAAGCCTGGGCGTCCTGCACCTGGCGCACGGCGTTACCGCGGGCGCGCGGGATGAGGTCGTTCGCGTACGCCTGCGCAGCCAGCGACAGACGGTCGCGGTCTTCGCGCGCTTTGATGGCGTCCGCCTGCGCGGGGCCGACTTCATTGGGCACGCGCACGTCCTGCAAGTTGACCGCGGTGACTTCGAGGCCCGTCTTGTAGGCATCGAGCGTGCGCTGGATCAGCTCTTGCGTGCGCAACACGATGTCCTGGCGGCCCGACTCGAGCACGCTGTCGAGCTTGCTGCGACCGATCACTTCGCGGATCGCGCTCTCGCTCACTTCCTTGAGCGTGTCCTCCGGCTTGAAGACGTTGAAGGCATAGTCGAGCGCATTGGCGCGCCGGTACTGCACTTCCATGTTGATGTCGACGAGGTTCTCGTCAGAAGTCAGCATGCGCGTCTGCTCGGTGAAGCTGTCGATCACGGCCGTGTTGACGATCTGCTTGGTCTCGATCGGCCACGGCATGTGCCAGTGCAGACCCGATACGGTCGTGTCCACGTGCCGGCCGAAGCGCAGGATGATGCCGCGCTCCGCGGCGTCGACCTGGTACAGGCCGGTGAATGCCCAGATTGTCGCGAGCGCGAGCAGGATCGTGCCGGCGCCGAAGCCGCGGCCGGACGAGCCGCTGCCGGTGCCACGGCCGCCGGTGCCGCCGCCGCCGAACAGCGCGCTCAGCTTGCGCTGCAGGTTGCGGATCACCTCGTCCAGATCGGGCGGTCCCTGATCCGGCTTGTTACTGCCCCAGGGATTGCGCTTGCCGGAATTACCGCCGGGTTCGTTCCACGCCATGTTCGATCGGTTGCTCTGACAAGTGAGTAGGGCTTCGGGCCCGCCGAGGCTCAGGACGCCAGTGATGCGGGGCCGCGCGATTTTAGGAATGGCTCGGAGTGGGCACAAGCCTTCGCGACGGACGGTGCGACATCCGGGGCCAGGCCCTCGGTACGGCACAGCTCCTCGAAGGCCTGGCGCGGCATCGAGACCTCGAGATCGACGCTGCCGCCGTCCAGCGCCTGCTCTGCGAGCACGGCGCCTGCGGCGAAGAACCGCGCGCGCGCCCGCCCTTCCTCCGGCTTCAGCACGATGTGCCGATGCACGATCTCGGGTCCCAGGAACTCGCCGACGGCATCGACCAGCAGCTGCGTGCCCGCCCCTGTCTGCGCCGAAAGCCACACCCGCCGCACGTTGCCGAGCTCACCGGTCTCGATGCGCGGCTGCTCGCCGACGAGATCGGTCTTGTTGAACACCTCGATCTGGGGCAGCGATCCCGCACCCACTTCGCTGAGCACGCTGTTGACCTGCGCGATGCGCTCGCTGCGATTGGGATCCGCGGCGTCGATGACGTGCAGCAGCACGCTCGCCTCGCGCGCTTCCTGCAACGTCGACCGGAACGCTGCGACCAGCTCGTGCGGCAGCTCGCGCACGAACCCGACCGTATCGGCGAGCAAGGCGAAGCGCGCGTCCGGCAACTCGATGCGGCGCACCGTCGGATCCAGCGTAGCGAACAGCTGATCGGCCGCATACGCGCCGGCGCCCGTCAGTCGATTGAACAACGTCGATTTGCCGGCGTTCGTGTAGCCGACCAGCGCGACCGTCGGAATCTCGGCACGCTTGCGCTCGCGACGCGTCGTCTCACGCTGCGTGACGACCTTGTCGAGGCGCGCATTGAGGGTCTTGATGCGATTGGCGAGCAGTCGGCGGTCGGTTTCGAGCTGCGTTTCGCCCGGACCGCGCAGGCCGATACCGCCCTTCTGACGCTCGAGATGCGTCCACCCTCGCACCAGGCGTGTGGCGAGATGCTTCAGCTGCGCGAGCTCGACCTGCAGCTGGCCTTCGAAGCTGCGCGCGCGTTGCGCGAAGATGTCCAGAATGAGACCGGTGCGATCGAGCACCCGGCACTTGAGCAGCGCTTCGAGATTGCGCTCCTGGCTCGGGGACAGCGCGTGATCGAACAGCACCAGGTCGGCGCCCGTCGTCGCGACGAGCGCGCGGATCTCTTCCGCCTTGCCACTACCGATGAACAGACGCGGATCTGGCGCGCGTCGCGTGCCGGTGACCACGCGCAAAACGTCCGCACCCGCGGAACGCGCGAGCGCTTCGAATTCGCTCAGCTCGTCCTGCTCGGGGGGACCTCCGAGTCCGATGCGTACCAGGAGCGCACGTTCGCCGCTGCGTGGACGTTCAAACAACGCGGGCCATTGCCTCGTTCATGGAGTCGCCGATCATTCCGTGGTGACGGCCGACTCCGCGCCTTCTTCCTCGGTCGGCAGGCGAATTGCGCGCGCCGGCACGACGGTGGAAATCGCGTGCTTGTAGACCATCTGGCTGACGCTGTTCTTCAGCAGGACCACGAACTGGTCGAACGAATCGATCTGGCCCTGCAGCTTGATGCCGTTCACCAGGTAAATGGAGACAGGTACACGCTCCTTGCGCAGGGTATTCAGGAACGGATCCTGTAATGATTGCCCTCTGGCCATCATTTATCTCCTTGTTATCACTTTGAATTCTTGGTTGAGCGCTGACCGGATCGCTGCTTCCATGCGCACCACCCAGCGGTTGGCGCCGACTCCGGCGCCTCGTTGCAGTGCCGCAGTCTATCACAGCGATGATCGGTCGAAGCCGCCTTTCGTTTAATACGGAGCCAATTACAGAGCTGTTAAATCGATTACTGCAGTTGCGCTATCGCGTGCTCCATTGTGGCACTGGCATCCGATTCAAGTGCGTCGAGCCAGTGAATTTCAGACTCGGCGCGCAACCAGATCAGTTGACGCCGCGCCAGTTGTCGCGTCGCGAAAATTGCCCGCTGCGTTGCAGAGTCCAAAGCGTCACGGCCGCTCAAATGTTCCCACAGCTGCCGGTACCCCACGGAGCGTATTGCGGGAAGATCCGCGTGCAAGTCGCCGCGCGCGTGCAGCTCGCGCACTTCCTCGAGCAAGCCGGCGCGCATCATCGCGTGGAAGCGGCTCTCGATCGCCGCGTACAGCCGCTCGCGATCGCCTGGCACCCATGCATAAGCGGCGAACTTGAGATCGGTGTTCGCGGGCTGCGCGGCGTGCAGCTCGCTCAGCGTTTTTCCCGTCAGCCGATGCACTTCGAGCGCGCGCTGAATGCGTTGCGCGTCATTCGGCTGGATGCGGCGCGCCGCGGCAGGATCGAGCGTGGCGAGTTCGGCATGCAGCGCCGGCCAGCCGCGCCGCGCCGCATCGGCGTCGATCGCAGCCCGCACGAGCGGGTCCGCCGCCGGCATATCCGCGAGTCCACGGCGCAATGCACGGAAATAGAGCATCGTGCCGCCGACCAGCAGCGGCAACCGGCCCCGCGCCCGGATGTCATCGATCGCCCGCCGGGCGTCGCGCACGAATTGACCGGCCGAGTACGCCTGCAGCGGATCGAGGATGTCGACCAGGTGATGCGGATGACGTAGCAACACGTCCGGCGGCGGCTTGCCGGTGCCGATGTCCATGCCGCGATAGACCATCGCGGAATCGACGCTGACGATCTCCAGGTTGAAACGCTCCGCGAGGCGCAGCGCCAGGTCCGTCTTGCCGGCGCCGGTCGGCCCGAGGATGAGCGGGATCGCAACGCTCATCGCCCGCGCAGGAACATCCGGTCGAGATCGCCGAGGCTGACGTACGTCCAGGTCGGCCGGCCGTGATTGCACTGATCGCTGCGCACCGTTCGCTCCATCTCGCGCAGCAACGCATTCATCTCCGGCACAGTCAGGTTGCGATGCGCGCGCACCGCGCCGTGACAGGCCATCGTGCCGAGCACCTCGTTCAGCGCTTCCTCGATCCCGCGCGTCGCACCGTCGGCCGACAAGTCCGCGCCGACCCTGCGAACCAGCTCTTCGAGATCCATCGGCGCGAGGAATGCCGGCACTGCCCGTACCTGCACGCTCGTGGGGCCTGAGCGCACGACCTCGAGGCCGGCGCGCGCCAGCGTAGGTGCGTGCTCCTCGAACAGATCGGCCTCCGCCGCCGCGACCGCGATCGATACGGGTACGAGCAGAGGTTGGCTTGCGATCGGGCCGGCACCGAGCGCGGCCTTCATGCGCTCATAGGTGGTGCGCTCGTGCGCTGCGTGCATATCGACGAGGATCAACCCATCCGGCGCCTGCGACAGGATGTAAATCCCGTGCAACTGGGCGAGCGCGAAGCCGAGCGGCGGCGCCTGCGTATCGACCGGCGTCGACACGGATGCAGCTGCGTCGCGCGCAACCGCGACGTACGCGGGCGGCGGCGGTTCGGAGACGCGCAATCCGAACGACGCGTGGCCTCTGGCCGGCCACATCGGCATCGATCCCTGCGCCACGGGCGGCAGCAGCGAATCTGCGTCCGTTGGCGGCGGCGCCGCGCCCGGCGCGCCGGCGTACGTGTCACGCAGCGCGCGCTCGACCGAGCGAAACAGGAAATCGTGCACGTGCCGCCCGTCGCGAAACCGCACTTCGAGTTTCGCCGGATGCGCATTGACGTCGACCTGCGTCGGATCGATCTCCATGAACAGCACGAACGCCGGGTGGCGGCCGTGAAACATGACGTCGCGATAGCCGAGACGGATCGCGCTCGCCACGAGCCGGTCGCGCAGCATGCGACCGTTGAGATAGAAGTGCTGGAGATCGGGCTGCGCGCGCGCGTACGTGGGCTGGCACAGCCACCCGGTCATGCGGCAACCCGCCGACTCGTGCTCGACGTACAGCGCATTGGCGATGAACTCGTCGCCGACGACCTGCGCGACGCGGCGTTCGCGCTCCATCCGCGTGGCCGCAGCCGGATAGTCGGCGAGCGAGCGGCGTCCTGCGGTGAGCGAGAACGCGGTCTCGAAGCGCGACAGCGCGAGCCGCTCGACCATGCGCGCGATGTGCTGGGTCTCGGTGCGCTCGGCGCGCAGGAATTTGCGGCGCGCCGGCACGTTGAAGAACAGGTCGCGAACCTCGACAGTCGTGCCGACCGGATGCGCGGCGGGCTCGGGCGGACTGACCTCGCCGTTGTCGGCCGAGATCGAATACGCGTGCGCGGCGCCGGACTTGCGCGAAGTGAGCTTGATGCGCGACACGGATGCGATGCTCGGCAGCGCCTCGCCGCGAAAGCCGAGCGTGCCGACGCGCTCGAGATCGTCGATCGTCGTGATCTTGCTGGTCGCGTGCCGGGCGAGCGCCAGCAGCAGCTCGTCCCGCTCGATCCCGGTCCCATCGTCGCGCACGCGGCACAAGCGCACGCCACCTTCCTCGATCTCGACCTCGACGCGGCGCGCACCAGCATCGATGCTGTTCTCGATCAACTCCTTGAGCACGGACGCCGGGCGCTCGATCACCTCGCCCGCAGCGATCTGATGAATGAGTTGTTCGGGCAGGACGCGGATCGGCATGGGCGCGGCGGGAGAAAAAACCGCGCGAAGAATACCAGAGAGCGCTGTTTCGTCGGGCTACTGCCCCGTGCCGGAAGGAGCGGAATCGTCCGGCTTCGCGCTCGCCACGACCGTGGAATCGCGCGACTGCGAGCGCAGCTCCGAGACCAGCGTGCCCGGCGGCGGATTGGCGTAGAAGTAGCCGCGCACGCCCTGGAAGATCGCTTCAGCGAGGCGCTCCTGGTGGCGCGAGCTGCCGAGCCGGGATTCTTCCGTCGGATTGGAGATGAAAGCCGTCTCGACCAGGATCGACGGGATGTCCGGCGACTTGAGCACCAGGAAGCCGGCGCTCTTGACGCCGCGACGCGTGACGTTGCCGATGCGGTCCAGCTCATCCATGACTTTCTGCGCAGCGTCGAAGCTCGCGCTCATGCTCGCGCCCTGTGACAGATCGAGCAGCACCGACGCCAGCACGCCATCCTTGTCGTCGAGCGAAACGCCGCCGATCAGGTCCGCAGCATTCTCGCGATCCGCCAGCCAGCGCGCCGACTCATCGCTCGCGCCGCGCGCCGAAAGCACGTACACGGACGAGCCGACGACGGAACGGTCGCGATACGAATCGGCGTGCACCGACACGAACATGTCGGCCCGCTGCCGCCGCGCACGCGCGATGCGCTCACGATGCTCGACGAAGTGATCCGTATCGCGCGTGAGCACCGCGCGCATGCCAGGCTCTTTGTCGATGCGTTCCTTCAGGCGTCGCGCGATCGCGAGCGTCACGTTCTTCTCGCGTGTGCCGGCTTTGCCGATCGAGCCGGGATCGACGCCGCCGTGGCCGGCATCGATCGCGACGATCACGTCGCGGCCGTGTGCATCGTCGGCGGATTTCACGACCACCGGCGGACCGCTCGAAGCACGCGGACTGAGATCGACGACAAGACGGTGACCGTAGTTCGCGGCGGGTGCGACAGTGAAACTGCGCGGCGACGCGGGCGAGGAAAGATCGATCACGAAGCGCAAGCCGCCCTTGCCCTGCGGACCGACTCGCAGTTGCTTCACGAAGCCTTGCCCCTCGGGCATGGCGCGTGCGCTATCGATGCGTGCACCCGTGATGTCGATGACCACGCGATCCGGATTCTGCAGCGTCAGGATGTTGCTCTCGACCGGCGCGGAAAGATCGAAGACGAGCCGCGTCGCATCCGGCCCGGCCCACAGCCGGACATCTTTCACGGTGCTGGCCGGTGCGGCGCTCGTCAGCGACGCGAGCAGCAGCGAGGCCCAACCGAGGACCAGGATGAGGGCACGTAACGGCGACCGCTGCATGGTGCCCGGTAATCTACCGCGGCGGGGCGGAAGATTTCAATTAAAATTATGGAGATAGCAACCTTTATTCGGAGGTCGCTGCAAGGATGTGCTCCAGCAGTTTGTCCCCGGCGGACGAGTGGGCTTGCGCCCGCAGCAGTCTGCGCTGCGCCCCGCTGCCCTGATACTCGATCGCAATGCTCAGATCTTCGGTCGGCAGAGCCCCTTCCGCTCGCGACGGCCACTCGATGAGCAGCACGGCGTGCTCGCTGAGCAAGTCGCGAATTCCGAGCGCCTCGACTTCGCGCGCCCCGCTCAGCCGATACAGATCGATGTGAAAGAGCTGCAGCCCGGCCGCTTCGTACGGCTCGATCAAGGTGTACGTCGGACTGCGAATCGCGCCTGCGATGCCGACTCCCGCGAGTACGCCGCCGACCAGCGTCGTCTTGCCTGCGCCGAGCTCACCTTCGAAGCCGATCACCAGCGCGCCGCTGCCGGCCACCTGCAACGCGCCGCCGAGCGCACGCCCGAGCGCGCGCATGTCGTCGGCGGTCGCGACGTTCACGAGCGCTGAGCTGGATTGACGCACGTCTGCAGATGAGCGAACAGATCGGTCGCGAGCAATCCGCGCTCGCCGCGGCGCGCGGCCATGTCGCCCGCGAGTGCGTGAACCAGAACACCAACACGCGCGGCGGCCGCAAGGTCGGCGCTCTGCGCGACGACTCCCGCGATGACGCCCGTGAGCACGTCGCCCATGCCTGGCGACGCCATACCCGGGTTGCCGCGATCGCAAATCGCCGGGCATGCTTCATCGGTGACGACCAGCGTGCCCGCTCCCTTGAGCACGACAGTGCCGCCGTACCGTTGCACGATGGCGCGCGCCGCGCCGAGACGATCGCGCTGAACTTCCCCTGCGGTTTTTCCGAGCAGGCGCGCCGCTTCGCCGGGATGCGGCGTGAGAATCCAAAGCGGGTTGGTGCGCGGCGATTGCGCGAGCAGGTTCAAAGCGTCTGCATCGACGACAGCGCGACGGTCGTTGCTCAGCGCCGTGTCGAACATCGTCTTCGCCCACGCGTCCTGCCCAAGGCCGGGCCCGAGCGCGATCACGTCGGCATGTGCGATCAACGCCGCCAACTCCTCGGCGCTCGCGACTCCGCGGCACATCAATTCCGGGCGCGCACCGATGATCGCGGGAACGTTTTCATTGCGCGTCGCAACGGTTACGAGCCCGGCGCCGGCGCGCAACGCAGCCTCGCCGGTCATGCGCGCCGCGCCCGCCATGCCGAGATTTCCGCCGATGACTAGCACACTGCCCTGCTGCCCCTTGTGCGCAGTCCGTCGTCGCGGCGGCAACAGCTCCGCGATTGCAGGTTCATCGATGCGCGTCGCTGCTGCATGGACGTGCGCGAGTGCGTCCGGCGGCAGCTCGAGCACGTCGCACATCACGATGCCGGTGCAGTTCGGACCTTCGTCGAGATAGAAGCCGAGCTTGAGCCCGATGAAAGCGAGCGTGCGCGATGCGCGCACCGCCACGCCGAGAACCTCGCCGCTGTCCGCGTGCAAACCGCTCGGGATATCGAGAGCGAGTACGGGCTTGTCGCCGTCGTTGATCGCTGCGATCGCCTCTGCCGCGGCGCCCGCGACCGCTCGTGACAAGCCGACGCCGAAGATCGCGTCGACGACCACGTCGACGGCGCGCAGGAAGTCGGCGTGCCAGCCGACAACTTTGCCGCCAGCCGCGACGAAATCGTCGTGCGCGCGTCGCGCGTCGCCCTGCAATCGCGCGGGCTCGTGCAAGGCAATCGCGAAGACATCGAGTCGCTCCGCGCGCGCGAGCCGTGCGAGCACATAACCGTCGCCACCGTTGTTACCCGGCCCGCAGACGACAGCGACGCGCTGCGCCGACGGCCAGCAGCTGCGCAGTACTCGCAACGCTGCTTCGGCGGCGCGAGTCATGAGCGTGTAGGAAGGAATGCGCAGGTCGTCGATTGCGTGCCGATCCAGCGCGCGCACCTGGTCCGCGGTGTGAACGGCGACGGGCAGACTGCTCATGCCCGAAGCCTACCAAAACGTATACTGCGGCGCGCATGAGCCACGAACTGCCGCCCACCGCGAATGCCCCGCTCGGGGAGCTGGCGAGCTCGATCCGCACATGGGGATCCGAGCTCGGCTTCCAGCAGGTCGGCATCGCCGGCGTCGACATCGCCGCGGATGAAGAGCGACTGATGCGCTGGCTCGAGCAGGGACGGCATGGCGCGATGGACTACATGCAGCGCCACGGTCGCAGGCGCGCCCGGCCGCAGGAGGTGATCCCTGGAACATTGCGCGTCATCGCGGCGCGCATGGACTACCTGCCGCCGCAGGCGCGCGACGCTGACGAAGTTTTGAACGATCCCGACCGCGGCTATGTGTCTCGGTACGCACTCGGGCGCGACTATCACAAGGTACTGCGAGCGCGCCTGGCGCAGCTAGCAGACAAGATTCGCGCGCACAGCGCGTCGCAGTCGCACCGTGTGTTCGTGGACAGCGGCCCGATCCTGGAAAAAGCCTTCGCGCGCGATGCCGGGCTCGGCTGGATCGGCAAGCACACCAACCTGCTGCACTCCAAAGCCGGCTCCTGGTTCTTCCTCGGCGAGATTCTCACCGACCTGCCGCTGCCCGTGGATGAGCCGGCGACCAATCATTGCGGCACTTGCCGCGCGTGCATCGATGTTTGTCCGACTGCCGCCATCGTCGCGCCTTACGAGCTGGACGCGACGCGCTGCATCTCCTATCTCACGATCGAGCTGCGCAGCGCGATTCCCGAAGAGTTCCGCAAGGCCATCGGCAATCGCGTCTACGGCTGCGACGATTGTCAGCTGGTGTGCCCGTGGAACAAGTTCGCGCGGTTTTCGCCGGAGCGCGATTTCACACCGCGCCATGCGCTGGACGAAGCGCGGCTGGTGGAGCTGTTCGCGTGGAGCGAAGCGGAGTTTCTGACGCGCACCGAAGGCAGCGCGATCCGCCGCATCGGGTATGAGTGCTGGCTGCGGAATATCGCGGTCGCGCTGGGCAACGCGCCGACCAGCGATGAGGTGGTGCAATCGTTAGCTGCGCGGCGAGAGCATGCGTCCGAGCTCGTGCGCGAGCACGTCGCGTGGGCGCTGGAGCAGCACAGACCTACGGGCGCTTCGCCCTGACGTTGTCGATGAGGCGCGCGCGGCCGATGCGCGCGGCAGTCAGCACAACGAGCTCGCGCGACTGCGCACTCGCTTCCTCGAGCGTGGCTGCGTCGCGAATCTCGAAATAGTCCGGACGAAATCCTGCCTGCTGCAACGCTTCACTGCCGCGCCGTGCGATGGCCGCGAGATCCGTCGCACCCGATTCGATCGCGGCCCGCGCGCGCTCGAGCTCGGCGAAGATCGCCGGCGCCGCGGCGCGCTGCTCCGCCGAGAGATAGCGATTGCGCGAGCTCATCGCGAGACCATCGGCCTCGCGCGCCGTGCGCACGCCGACGATTTCCACCGGCATGCACAGATCGAGTGCCGCACGGCGGATGATGAGCAGCTGCTGGAAGTCCTTCTCGCCGAACACCGCGACGTCCGGCTGCACGATGTTGAGCAGCTTCGTGACGACCGTGGCGACGCCCATGAAATGACCGGGCCGGAACGCGCCGCAGAGAATGTCTTCGATCACCGGCACGTGCACGCGCGCGGTCGATTCCTGTCCGCGCGGATAGATATCGTCGACTTCCGGCGCGAACAGCAAGTCGACGTGCAGCGATTCCAGCACGCGCCGGTCTTCGTCGGGCGTGCGCGGATACGCGGCGAAGTCCTCGTTCGGACCGAACTGCAGCGGATTGACGAAGATGCTGACGATCACTCGGTCGGCGAGCTCGGACGCGCGGCCGACGAGACTGCCGTGCCCGGCGTGCAGATTGCCCATCGTCGGCACGAAAGCGATGCGCTCGCCCGCGCGGCGCCAGGCGGACACGAGCGCTCGCAGTTCACTCGGTCGGGCGACAGTCTGCATTTTCTAGAAGCAGTGCTCGGGAGCCGGATACTCCCGCGACTTCACGGCCTGCGTGTAGGCCTTGACGGCTTCGAGCGCGCTGTCATGCCCGGCGAGGAAGTTCTTGGAGAATTTCGGCTTGCGTCCGGCGGTGATGTCGAGCACGTCGTAGAGCACGAGGATCTGGCCGTCGGTGTCCGGCCCGGCGCCGATGCCGATGACCGGCACGCGCAGCTCACGCGTGATCGATGCGCCGAGCGCCGCGGGAATGCATTCGAGCAGCACGATGTCGGCGCCCGAGTTCTGCAGCGCTATGGCATCGCGCGTCATCTGCTCGGCCGCCGCGTCTTCGCGTCCCTGCACACGAAAGCCGCCGACCTTGTGGACCGACTGCGGCTTCAAGCCGAGATGCGCGCACACGGCGATGTCGTGGCCCGCGAGAAACTCGACGATCTCGACCTGGCTGCCGCCGCCTTCGAGCTTGACCATCTTGGCGCCGCCTTCCTGCATGAGTCGCACGGCGTTTTCCAGCGCCTGCTCGCGCGAGGCGTAGGTCATGAAAGGCATGTCGGCCATGAGGAACGGGCGGTACAGTCCCTTCGCCACTGCGCGGCAGTGATAAATGATGTCCTGGATCGTGACCGGCACGGTCGTGTCGTGCCCCTGGATCACCATGCCCAGCGAGTCGCCGACCAGCACCACGTCGATGCCGGCATCGTCGACCAGCGTCGCGAAGCTGGAGTCGTAGGCGGTGATGGCGGCAATCTTCTCGCCGTCCGCCTTCATCTTCATCAGGCTCGAGACGTTGACCGGCGGGCGCGGCGCGTAACGCTCTTGCAGGTGCTTGTACATGACTGGGGCAGGATTGCCGGCGGGGGCGCTGAGAATATCAGACTGCGCTCTTGAGCGGGTTGTAGTACTGGCGCCCGCGGCGGATGCGCCGGACCTGCTCCAGCAGCTCGTTGTAGTCGCCTTCGTTGCTCACGAAATCCGCCTGCGCGGCGTTCACGATGAGCAGCGGCGCGGCGTGATAGTCGTGGAAAAAGCGGGCGTACGCCTCCTGCAGCCTTTCGAGGTACTGCCGCTCGATCTGCTGCTCGTAGCGGATCCCCCGGCGCTCGATGCGCTCCAGCAGGACGTCGATCGGCGCCTGCAGATAGATCACCAGGTCCGGCGCCGGCGCGTCGACAGCAAGCCGCGCATACACCTGCTCGTACAGCGCGAGCTCCTCTTCGTCCAGCGTGAGCTGCGCGAACAGCCGATCCTTGTCCAGCAGGTAGTCGGCGACGCGCACGGTCTCGAACAGATCGTGCTGGCGAATGTCTTCGAGCTGGCGCGTGCGCTGGAACAGGAAGAAGAGCTGCGTCTGCAACGCCGCGGCGCGAGGGTTCTTGTAGAAGCGCTCGAGGAACGGATTGTCTTCCGCCTGCTCGAGGATCAGCTCGCTGCCGAAGCTGCGTGCGAGCCGCCGCGCGAGGCTGGTCTTGCCGACGCCTATCGGCCCTTCGACGACGATGAAACGATGCGGAGCAGTGGCGACTTTGTCTGTCACGTTGTGATCGGGGTCTTCAGCAGTGAATCATTCGAGAGGTGCGAGGCCCGCGGACCCCACGCGCGCCGCCAGGACGCTGACCCTCCCTTCTCCGGGGACGAGCAGCTCGGGCGCGATGTCCTGCAGAGGATACAGGACGAAATTGCGCCGGGTCAGACCGGGATGCGGGATCGCGAGATCCGGCTCCGCCACCCGCACGTCGTCGAGCAGCAGCAGGTCGAGATCGATCCGCCGCGGGCCCCAGCGCACGATCGGTTGCGCGCGGCCCAGCTCTGCTTCGATGTTCTTCAACGCGCGCAGCAACTCGCGCGGCCCGAGCACGGTGAGCAAGCCCGCCACGGCATTGACGAACTCGGGCTGATCCTGCGGACCGAGCGGCGCCGTTCGATACAAACGCGAGCGCGCGACCAGCCGGCATCCTTCGAGCGCCGCAAGCCGCTCGAACGCGGCGGCGATCTGGCGCGGAGGATCGTCGAGATTGCTGCGGAGCGCGACGTACGCCGGCATCCACACTTGCGCGCTCACGAGG
>DATEKT010000281.1:0-39065 GCA_035277305.1 Steroidobacteraceae bacterium
CGGCCAAGAAGGCTGCGAAGAAAGCCGCGAAGAAAGCAGGCAAGAAGAAAGCCGCGGCGAAGGGCGCGAAGCGCCCGGCCCGCAAAGCGGCCAGAAAGAAGGGTGGTGGGCGCAAGGGGGCGAAGAAGCGGTCCGGCGGCAAGAAAAAGGCGTCCGGAAAGGCGCGCAAGGGGAAGTAAGCCGGCGTGGCCCGGGGCCGGTGCTCGCACCGGCTTCCGGCGCCTGGCCGCAGCGAGTAGCAGATGAAAACAGTTCGCGGAAAAACCTTCACCGGCCAGCGCGTCGTGCTGGACGGCAAATCGTTCGTCGAGTGTCACTTCAAGGATGCGAGCCTGATCATCGAGGGCAGCGGCCTGTTCGAGATGCAAAATTGCAAGATCGAAGAGGACTGCCGCCTCGCGGTCGAGGGACCCGGGCAGGTGCTGCTGCACGTGCTGAAGATGATGCTGTATTCCGGCGGCTGGATGTCGCGCGTCGCCGATAACGTGCTGCACACCGTGCGCCAGCCGCCCAAGGCGATGGCGAAAAAGAAGTCAGGCTGACGCCTTCTTCCCGGCCACCATCTTCGCCAGCGCATAGAGCGCGTCCAGGTTGGGCGTCGCGACGCCGACCTTGCGCGCGGCCCGCACGGTGTTGCCGAGGATCGCCTCGATCTCCATCGGCCGGCCGTTCTCGTAGTCCAGCGCCATGCTGGTCTTGTAGGCCGGCATCGCCCGCGTGGTCGCGAGCATCTGCTCGATCAGCCCCGGGCTTTGCGGATGCCCCGCGGCCTGCGAGACGTTGCAGACCTCCTGCATCGAGCGCCGCACGAAGTCGACGTCCGCCTCGGTTCGCAGCATCGCGTCCGTATCCAGCACGCCGCCCAGGATCGAGATCGGGTTGAAGACCGCGTTCCAGACCGCCTTCTGCCAGCGCGCGCCGACGACGTTTTCGCTCAGCTTGCAGGGCACCTTGCCGGCTTCGAAGGCGGTGGCGAGCTGCTGCGCGGCCGGCGTGACGCCGGACGGATAGCGGCCGAGGATCAGCGAGCCGAGCGAGAGATGATTCACCCGTCCCGGCGCGCCGCGCCCGACCGCAACGAACGCCAGGCTGCTGAGCAACTCGTTGTCGGGGAACGCAGCCGCAATAGGCGCCTCGATGTCGACGCCGTTCTGGATCAGCACGATGACGGTGCGCGGCCCGACCGCCGGCCGGATCAGCGCGGCGCGGTCGACGCTCTCGAGCACCTTCGAGGTCAGGATCAGGTAGTCGGGCGGCTCGCGGCACTCGGCAACTTCGCGATAGACGCGCTCGGGTCGGAAGCGATGGTCGCCGAACACCGGGCTGTGGATGTCGTAACCGTCGCGGCTGACGGCGTCGTAGTCGGAGCGACAGACCACGGCGACCCGCGCGCCCTGACGGGCAAGCGCCGAGCCGAACAGCGCGCCGACCGCGCCGGCGCCGACGATGAGAACGTTCATCGCGTGAGTGTAGTTGTCGCTGGCGTGACGCGATACAGCTCGGGCAACAGGCGCTGGAAGTAGCGCACCTTCGGCGCGTCGTTGAACACGATGTACGGGTCCGACGGGTGCTTCAGCAGGAAATCCTGGTGGTAGTCCTCGGCCGGGTAGAAGCCCTGCAGCGGATCGACGCGCGTCACGATCGGCATGCGAAACTGTCCCGACCGGGCCAGCTGCGCGATGTACGCGGTCGCGATCTGCTGTTGCCGCTCGTCGGCATAGAAGATCGCCGACCGATACTGAGTGCCGCTGTCCGGCCCCTGCCGGTTGAGCTGCGTGGGATCGTGGGCGACGGAGAAGAACACCCGCAGGATCTCGCCGTAGGACACGATCGCCGGATCGAATGTGATCTGCACGGATTCGGCGTGGCCGGTCTGGCCGCTGCTGACTGTCTCGTACTGCGCGGTGGCGCGATCGCCGCCCGCGTAGCCGGAGACCGCCTGCTGAACGCCGTTCAGGTGCTGGAACACCGCCTGGACTCCCCAGAAGCAGCCGCCGGCCAACACGATCGTCTGCGGCGCGCCCGCGACTTTGGGGTTGTCCAGCGCAGGCACCGGGATGACTGCCGGCGGCTCCGCGGTGCACGCCTTCAATGCAACGCAGGCTCCGCAGACAATCAGGATCAGGGCTGCGCGCCAATCCGCTATCATCTTCACCACCGTTCCCCCGCGATTTCCCAGGACTCCCATGCCCCAGCTTACGACGCTGCGCGCCGCTGAACTGCGCGCCTTTCAGCAACGGATCCGCGACCGTTACCAGGGCTTCGCCGCCCGCGGCCTGAAGCTGAACCTGACGCGCGGCAAGCCTTCCAGCGCACAGCTCGACCTGTGCAACGAGTTACTGGACATGCCCGGCCGGCGCGAGTTCATGTCCGGCGCGATCGACTGCCGCAACTACGGCGAGCTGCAGGGCCTGCCGGAGTTGCGCGCACTGTTCGCGCCGATCTATGACCTGACGCCGGATCGCATCGTCATCGGTGGCAACACCAGCCTGGGCCTCATGCACGACGCGATCGTCTACGCGTTGCTGAAGGGTACGTGCGACAGCCCGCGGCCCTGGTCGAAGGAATCGCGCATTGCGTTCATCTGCGCCGTGCCCGGCTACGACCGGCACTTCTCGATCTGCAACGAGTTCGGCATCGAGATGATCACGGTGCAGCTGCGTGACGACGGCCCCGACATGGATGCGGTCGAGAAGCTCGTCGCCGCGGATCCGCAGATCAAGGGCATGTGGTGCGTGCCGAAGTACAGCAATCCCTCCGGTGCCGTGTACTCGCCGGAGACGATCGAGCGGCTCGCGCGCATGCAGACCGCGGCGCCGGATTTCCGCGTGTTCTGGGACAACGCGTACGCCGTGCATCATCTGACGGCCGAGCGCATCCGCATCGCGAATTTCGACGCGGCGTGCGCGCGTCATGGCAATCCGAATCGCGCGTTCATCTTCGGCTCGACCTCCAAGGTCACGCTCGCCGGTTCCGGCTTCGGGCTGTTCGGCGGCTCGAAGGACAACGTCGCGTGGTACCTGAAGCGCATGGAGAAGCGCACGATCGGCGGCGACAAGATCAACCAGCTGCGCCACCTGCAGCTGCTGCAGAACGTAGCGGGCGTCGAGCGCTTGATGGATCGCCATCGCGAGATCGTCGCGCCGAAGTTTGCGCAGGTCCGCGCCGCGTTCGAGGCGAACCTCGCAGGCACCGGCGTCGCAAGCTGGACCAACCCCCGCGGCGGTTACTTCGTGACGCTCGACGTGCTGGACGGCTGCGCAAAGCAGGTCGTGAAGCTGGCCAAGGAAGCAGGGGTCGAGCTCACGCCGGCCGGCGCGACTCATCCGCACGGCAACGATCCGCGCGACAGCACCATTCGGATCGCGCCGACGTTCCCCGAGCCGGCGGAAGTCACGCAGGCGGCCGAGGGCGTGGCGGTGTGCGTGCTGCTGGCAGCAGTGGAGAAGCTGCTCCAGGCGAACCCGAACTAGCGGGCAAAAGTCGCGCCTTTGGCCCGCGTTGTCGAAAGGGCCTTGGCCGCTTTCGACCGAAAGATCAGTTGATCGGCAGTTCCTTCGAAGCCTGCGGCGGCCGCAGGCCCGCATGCGCGACGTGCACGAACCACCACGGCAGGAACGCGAACAGCTGGATGACCCGGCCGCTGATCGCGATCGCGAGCGCGGCTGCTGCATCGATACCGGCGAGCACCAGCAGTCCGACGAAAACGGCTTCGAACACGCCGAGACCGTCGAACGAGATCGGCAAGCGTGAGATCAGCGTGCTGATCGGCAGCACGCCGAGCAGCAGCAACAGGTCGACGGGCACACCGAGTCCCTTCGCGAGCGCCCACGGGAAGATCACCGAGAACACCTGCTCGAACACCGTGAGCGCGCTGAACTTCGCGATCGTGCCGCGCGCGCTGCCGAGCGAGCGGTAGGCTCCGGCGAAGCGTTCCAGGTAGTGCATGACCTTGGAATTACGCACCGCGGCCGGCAATCGCGCCACGACCTGGCTGACGAGCTTCTCGTTGAGCGCCGCGACCAGCAGCGCCGTGACACCGATCAGCATCACGACGCCGAGCCAGAGCGCGCGGTCGAACCGGGCATCGAGCACGCCGATGGAGCGCAGGATCGCGAGGCTGACGAGCCCGAGCGCGAGCGCCAGCACGAAGCCGACCATGCGCTCGATCACGATCGAGGTAACGACGTCAGTGCCGTTGAAGCCGCGCTTGGTCACCATGACGGCGCGGATTGCATCGGCGCCGACCGTCGTGGGTAACGCGAGCCCCCACACCATCGATGTGCAGTAGATCGTCACGCCCTGGAACAGCGGCAGCCGATAACCTTGTGCGCGCAGCAACAGTGTCCACTTGAAGGTCATGAGCACGCGGTCGAGCGTGACGACCACGATTGCGAGCACCAGGTAAGTCGCGTCGAAGCGCTGCAGGATGTGCACGACCTCGTGCACGTCCACGACGTACGTGAACAGCAGCACCACGAGGACGATGGACAGGAGCGTGCGCAGCCAGAATTTCATGCGGTGCCTGCGCTCAGAGCGGCGCCGTTTCGGCGCCGGGAGACAGCTCGGCGGGCACGATCTCGTTGAACACCGACAGCGTGCGGCGCGCGGTTTCCCGCCACGACAGGGCTTGCACGCGCTTGATCCCGAGCTCGCGCAACCGCGTGCGGAGCTCAGCCGACGCAGTGACTTCTGTGAGCGCCCGCGCGACGCTCTCCTCGCTCAACGGATTGACGAGCATCGCCGCGCCGCCGGCGATTTCGGGGCTCGCGCACGTCGAAGGCACGATCGCCGGGCAGCCGCACGCGAACGCCTCGACGATCGGAATGCCGAAACTCTCGCACAACGTCGCCAGCACGAAGCACTCGGCCAGCTGGTACGCGAGATGGATGCGCGCATTCGGCACGAAGCCAAGGAACTGCACGCCGGCAAGGTCTTCGTCGTTGAAGCCGCGGGCGCGCAGGTATTCGTCGATGCGCTTGCCGATCACGACCAGCGGCAACTGGCCGCCCTCGCGACGATAGCGCTGATACGCGCGCAGCAGGCGCTCGTTGTTGCCGCCCGGATACGGCGGCATGTTCGTGTGTCCGATGTGCAGCGCGCGTGCGACGGTGAGGATGAACCGCGGCGGCAGCTTGTACTCGTCGCGGAACTGCGCGAGCGCGGTTTCGTCGCGCTCAGTGGTGAAGTTGTGACCGACGCCGGCGTAGCTCACCACCGAGTCGCGCACGTCGATGCAAGTGTATTTCTCGAGGTCGTCGAGCGTTGCCTGCGAGATCGCGAGCGTGCGTGTGGCCTTCAGACTGTACAGCGGCAGCATCAGGCGGATGTAGATGTTGTCCCACCACGGATAGTTCTGCGGATTCACGTACCAGTCCGAGCCCTGCTGCACGAACACGCAGGGCCGGCGCGTGAACAGCGGAATCGAAAACTTCGGATTGAAGATCAGGTCGACGTTGAAACGGCGCGCCGCGCGCGGCACGACGACCTGGTCCCAATACAGCTTGCTGCGCGCCGGCAGCACGCAGGTCTCGGCATTACCGAATTCGCGAAACAGGTTTTGCGACTTGGCGCTGTCGAGCAGGATCAGGTAGCGCGTCTGGGGATCGAGCCGCAGCAACTCGCGCAGCAGCTGCAGACCGTAGACGCCGAGACCGTCGTCCTGATCGAGCAGCCTTCCCATGATCGCGATCGTGCGCTTGCTCATCTGCCGGCTGCCCGATCAGTGCGCGAGATGCTGCAGCTTGGCGATTCCGGACAGCTTGCGGCCGACGGCCGCGAGCACGTTCGAGCGTTGCCGCCCGGGCAGGAACTGCAGCCAGTCGCACTTGAGCCGGCCGAACACCGGGATCGGCAGGCGCGCGCTGCGCCGTTCCGCGCGGTAGTCCAGTGCTACGCCGAATGCGGTACGCAGGCCGTGATGCTTGGCGAGCTCGAGAGACAGCGGTGAGCCGAGCATCCACGGATAGGCGATGCTGGTCGCCGGGCCGCCCAGGTTCTTGCGGAACTGCTCGCGGCTGAGCTCGAACTCCGAAGCGACGAGCGAGCGGAATGCCTGGTCGTCCAGGTAGCGGCCCTGTAGCCGCTCGCTCAGGCGGCCATGTTCTTCGGTTAGCTGCTGCCGCCAGTCGGGTTGCCTGAAGAACTCGTCGCCGCCGCGGCGCGCGACGAATTCGCGACACGCCTGCGTGAGCTCGCCGTTCTCGACATAGCGCTGCGTGGCGGACAGCAGCGGCATCGAGCGATAGATCGGCGTGCCTGCCGCCGGTCGGCCGAGCTCCTCGGCGCCATCGAGATCGCGCATCGGCCAGTCGTAAATGTCGAAACGTTCGAGCGCCGCGGGATGAGCGAAGTCCACGAGCTGCGGCGACGTGGCCACCAGCGCATGCCGATGCGCATGCGACTGCACGTCGACGAGACCCGACTCGACGCACGCGCGAACCTCCTGCCACGACATGAAGAGGTCGTCAGCTGCTTGCGATGGTGCGGTCATCCAGTAAGCGGGCGCGAACAGCACGGCGCGAGCGTCGAAGGTGCGCAGTAGCGGCAGCGCTACGGTGAAGAAGCTCTTGCGTGCGTCGTCGAAGGTCAGCAGGACGGCGCGGGCCGGACGGGCGCCGCCGTTGCGCGCCGCGAGGTATTCGTCCAGGGAGAGCGTCCGGTAGCCATTGGTGCGCAGAAATTCCAGGTCGCGCGCGAACACCTGGGTTTCCACATCGTGGTACGTGAAGACCGGAATCTCGCCGCGCGCGAGCGGCAGGCCGAAGATGAACCCCGGGTAGCGTGTTCGGGAAACGCGCGCAGCGGTGCGCAGCAGGCGACCGAGATCGTTCATGGCCGGGATTTCGTTATACGTCTACTGGAGAGGCGTGCTCGAAACTCGCACACGCGAGCAGAAGTTCCATGTACGAATTCATCTGAAGGGTCCGGCGACGCTTGGATTTTCCGGCCCTCTGGAGCAAATAAACGCGCGTCGTTCAGTGGATCAGGCTTGGCACCGCGCTGCATACCCGGGCCCGCGATCGGGCGCGCCACCGGAAGCTGGCGATTCCCGCCGATTGCAGCCGCAAGCGCGAGGAACGTTTGAAGGTGGTGCAGGGCGCCCGCGCACAGGCCGTCGGATTCGAATGGCGCGGCGCCCCGGAACTCTCGCCGGCGCGCCGCCTTGTACTGTGGCAACTCCCTTTCCCGTGAGGACTACCCATGCGTGCATTGATTAGCCTCTTTGCCGCCGCGCTGCTGTTCGCGGCAGGCTGTTCGAAGACCGATCACACCCAGGACAATCCGGCCACGCCGCCTTCGGATACGTCGGCATCGCCTTCGACTACCCCGCCGCCGGATCAACCTCCGCCGAGCGATAGCACCACGCCGCCGCCGGGCGACCAGACGACGCCTCCGGACCAGCAGCCGACGACCCCGCCGCAGCCGCAATAAGCGTCGCGGCTCCGCCATCGGCCATTACACTACGGAGATGAATTTCATCTCCGTAGTGCTCGATGCGCGCTGATCTCCGGGACGATCCGCTCGACACACTCTTCCTCCCGCTCCTCGACGGCCACCTATCGTGGCCGTCCGCAGGAGCATTGTTCGTTCGTGCCCGCGCCGGTGCGCCGCTGCAGGCGCGTGCCTGGCCCGGTCTCGTTTGCCAGCAGACTTTTCAGCCCGATGCAGCCGCGCTCGAGCGCGCGAACGTGCGCGTCCTGACACGCGATCTCGATGAGTCGACCGAGGCCTTCCCGCTCGTCATGGTGCTGCCGCCGCGTCAACGCGACGAGGCGAAGGCGCTGTTCGCGCGCGCAATTCGCCTCGCCCGGCCCGGCGGGCGAGTACTCGCATGCGCCAGCAACAACGAAGGTGCGCGCTCCTGCGAAGCCGATCTCGAGCGACTTGCCGGTCCGCTCACGACGCTGACGAAGAACAAATGTCGCGCGTTCTGGACTGCGCCCCTCGACGGTCCCCAGAACGCGACGCTTGCGGAGGAATGGCTGCAACTGGACGCGCCGCGCCCGATCGCCGCCGGCCGCTTCATCAGCCGGCCCGGCGTGTTCGCCTGGGACCGCATCGACATCGCGTCGCAACTGCTCGCGGAGCATTTGCCGCCCGGCCTCGCCGGTCGCGCGGCCGATCTCGGCGCCGGCTTCGGCTATCTCGGGGTCGAGTTGCTCGAGCGCTGCGCCGGCATCACCGCGCTCGACGTATTCGAAGCGGAGCGGCGGGCGCTGGATCTCGCGCGCCGCAACCTCGCGGCATTCGAGTCGCGGGCGAAGATTCAGTACTGCTGGTCCGACGTCACGGTCGGGCTCACCGATCGCTACGACACGATCGTTTGCAATCCGCCGTTTCATACGCACGCGCGCGCCGATCGTCCGGACGTCGGCCGCCGCTTCATCGCCGCTGCCGCTGAGGCCTTGTTGCCAGGCGGCCGCTTGTGGCTGGTTGCGAATCGCCACCTGGCTTACGAAGCCGCGCTCGGCGCCGGCTTCGAGCGAGTGCGCATGGTGAAGCACCAGCACGGCTACAAGATCGTCGAAGCGGTGAAAGGGAAGCGCGCATGAAGCTGCTGAAGCTGATCGCCAACCTCGGCTACGGCAGTCGCAAGGAAGTGACCGCGATGTTTCGCGACGGGCTCGTCGCCGATGTCGACGGCCGTATCCTGTCGATCGACGACAACGTCGAGCCGTCGCGCGTGCGGATCGAAGATGCGCCGCTCGATCCCCCAACCGGCTTCACACTCATGCTGCACAAGCCGGCCGGCTACACCTGCTCGACGGCGGATGCTGGCTCGCTTGTCTACGACCTGTTGCCAGCGCGCTTTCGGCGGCGCTCACCGACGCTCGCGACGGTCGGTCGACTCGATCGCGACACCACCGGCCTGCTGCTGATGACCGACGACGGCAAGCTGCTGCATCGGGTCGTTTCGCCGCGCCGTCACTTGCCGAAAGTCTACGAAGCGACGCTGGCCCGCGACTTGCGCGGCAACGAGGCCGGAATCTTCGCCAGCGGCAAGCTGATGCTCGAAGCGGAGCGCGCGCCGCTCGCGCCCGCCACGCTCGAAGTGCTCGGCCCGCGCAGCGCGCGGGTGACGGTCACCGAGGGGCGCTATCATCAGGTGCGTCGCATGTTCGCGGCGGTCGGCAATCACGTCGAGCAGCTGCATCGCAGCCGCGTTGGCGGGTTGACGCTCGGCGCGTTGGAGATCGGCAAATGGCGCGCGCTCGGCGATGCGGATCTCGCGAAGTTGTTCGCGGGATCGTGACGTGACGCAGGCCGCGAAGGTCTGGTGGCTGTACCTGCTCGTCTGCGCGGACGGCCGGACGTATGCCGGCATCGCGCTCGACGTAGCCGCGCGCTTTCGCGTGCACACCTCCGGGAAGGGCTCGAAATTCACGCGCGCGAACCGGCCGGTGCGGATTCTCGGCGCGCAGCCGTTCGCCGACCGCGCCCGGGCACAGCAGGCCGAGTACGCGCTCAAGCAGCTGGAAAAGCCTGAAAAGCTCGATTGGGCGCAACGCTGGCGCTGGGTCGAAGCGGGCGATTGACCTGTCCGCCGCGCTATTCCATAGTTCGCCCCATTCCCCGTTCGAGATCGCGATCCCATGAGCATGTCGTTGCGCGAGCAGCTGCTGGCGGCCGGATTCGGCAAGAAGCAGGCGGCCGAGCAGGCGGAGCGCAAAGCGAAAGAGCAGAAGCGCATCGCTCAGGTCCAGGCGGCCAAGGCCGCGCAGGCTGCCCAGGCCGCCAAGGCGCAGGCGCGTGCGCAGGAAGTCGTGCAGCGGCGCAAGGAGGAGGCCGACCGCAAGGAGCGCTGGACGCAGATCAGACAGCTGATCGAGCAGCACCGCCTGCCGAAAGTCGAGAGCGACGATTACTTCAATTTCGTGGCGCGCGGCAAGGTGCGGCGTCTCGCCGTCGACGCTGCACTCCGCGAGCGGATCATCAGCGGGGAAGTCGTGATCGTTCGCTGCGAAGGCAAGCACGATGTCGTGCCGCGCGATATCGGCGAGCGCATCCGCGAATACGATGCGCGCGCCGTCATTTCCCTCCAGGAGGCGGCCGGTAACGCGCCGTCGGAGGAAGATCCCTACAAGGACTACGTCGTTCCCGACGACCTGAAGTGGTGAGGGCTCAGTTCGGCGGGCGCTCTTCGCTGTCTTCTTCCTCGGCGTCCCACTCAGCAGGCGCCGTGCACAGCACCAACTCCATCGCGTCCCATTCGTCCAGGTCGAACTCGTCGATGTCGCCGTAGCGGTCGCGGACGTCGATCAGTCCGTCGGATTCGTCGATCGCGATGACAAAAAAGAACTCATGGTGGGCACGGTCGACGTACCACTGTCCTTCACACGCTTTAGTACTGCTCATACGCCTCCTCCCGCCGGAAGGGCTCGGCCGTGCGTTCGGCCGTTACTTCAACGCGCGGTGACTGCGGCGAGTTTCCCTCACCGCGGCGCCGCACCCGTTACACGAAGATCGCGTACAGGATCCCTGCGATCAGCAACCACTTGAGCAGGTAGTAGACCGGCCGGTTCCAGGCCTTGATCCGCGTGCCGACGATACGGATCTTGAAGACGTACTCGAAAACGCGATTGAGCGCGCCGACATGCTCGCCCGGCACGTTCTGCGTCGCCGCAGCCTTGATCATGGTGCGGCCGAGCGTGCGGTTGACGGCGCGGATGATCCGGTTCGACAACGGCCGCTCGACGTCGCAGAACAGGATCACGCGCGTCACGTCGGTGCGGTTCTCCGCGGTGTGGATGTACGTCTCGTCGAACATGACGGCCTCGCCGTCCTTCCAGTGGTACTTCTCGCCGTCCACGATGATGAAGCACTCAGGTGAATTCGGTGTGACAAGCCCGAGGTGATAGCGCAGCGATCCCGCGAAGGGATCGCGATGCGCGCCCAGCCGGCTGCCCGGCGGCAGCAGCGTGAACATCGCGGCATTCACGGAAGGGACTTTCGCGAGCAACTCGGTCGTGCGCGGACACAGCGCCGAAGCCGAGGGCAGGAAGTCGCCATACCATTTGAGATAGAAGCGCTTCCAGCCGGTGCGGAAGAACGTGTTGAAGCCGATGTCGTTGTGGCTGGCCGCCGCGCGAATGTAACCCTCGTCGAACAGCTTGAGCGCTTCGTCGCGGATCATCTGCCACTGCGAAGTGATCGGCTCCAGCTCCGGGAACTGCGACACGTCCGCGTACGGCTTCGCGCGCACCGCCGAGAAGAGGTACATCAGCGTGTTGTACGGAGCGAGCACGTTGGCGTGGTCGGCAGCGAGCCGCTTCAGCTTGTGGCGCACGTGACCGCGCAGTTGTACGTACAACACGGTCGAGAGGTACACCGCGAGCACGAAGATCTTGACCGACAACGCAACAGGCATGATCAGAACCTAGAGATAACTCAACCACCACTCGCGCCGCCGCCGCTTCACGTCCGCGAACCAGCGCGCGGCCGGGTACAGCACGGCCAGGATCGCGAGCCACACCAGGTACACAACCAGCAGGTCGTAGCCCCAGCCGGCCTTCACGAGCCGGAACGGATCCGCGAGGAAGTTCGCCTGATACGACGCCGGATAACCGGCGAGCACCGCGACCAGCAGCGCGGACCCGTGCACCACATATATATGTAGCACATATGTAAAGAGCGGTGTTCGGCCGTACGCGAGCAGCACGCGCGCCAGCATTCCTCGCAGGCGCTGCAAGGCGAGCATGCACAACATCGAGACGCCGAGCGTGATGAGCACGAACAGCAGCGAGGGCGGATATTTCGACACGTTGAAGAACGACATCGCCGTCGCGGCGCCGCGGGGGAACGAATGCCACGGCGCCGGATCGCCGTAGCGATTGATTGCGCGCAGCACCAGGAACAGCGCGATCGCGCCCAGCGCGATTGTGAGCAGGGAGCGGTTGCGACGCGCCGGCTCCTGTACGAACACGAATCCGAGCCCGTAGCCCAGGCACATGACGCCGAACCACGGGATCGCCGGGTACGCGATGAAGCCCGAGCCGAACGGCGCGCGGCCGAACTCGAACGCGAGCGTCCACGCCGGCGCGAGCGCGCCGAGGTCCTGCGCTTCGATCGGCGCGAGCAACTGGTGACCGGCGACGATGATCGCACCGACGGCAACTGCCGCAGCCGGAGGCAGCCAGATGAGCGCGGCGAGCAGGATCATGCTCATCCCGATCGCCCAGATGACCTGCAGGAACACCCACGGCAAGCCGAAGTTGAGACCGAACGCGACCACTGTGAGCTCGAGCACGATCAGCCACGCGCCGCGCGTCAGCAGGAAGCGCGACAGCTCCGGCTTGCTCTTGCCGTTGACTCGCTGCAGATGGATGGAGACGCCGGCCAGGAACACGAACGTCGGCGCGCACAGGTGCGTGACCCAGCGCGTGACGTAGAGCCACAGGTGCGTTCGCGCCGGGTCGGTTGGGTCGAAGGTGTACGCGGAAACGTGGAAGTAGTCGCGCGTGTGATCGAGCACCATCAGCGCGATGACCAGGCCGCGCAACATGTCGACCATTTCGAGACGCGAAGCGGGAGCCGCCGGGTTTGCATTCACGCGGCGCACTGTAGGTCGGGCCTGGGCCCGACTCAAGTTCCGGGATGGGAGTCAGCTACTCCGAGCGGCCGCTGGGCTTCGGCGCCGGGCTGGCGACGAACGTGTAGGCGCGCGTGAGTTGCGGCAGCTGCGGATCTTCGAGCACGGGAGCAGCCGCGACGGCAGGCGATACCTGTGCCGCGCCGACATCCAGCGCTTCGCGCGCGCGCTCCTGATACTGCAGCGCTGCTTCACGGAGACTGTCGCCCTCGACGCGGAACGGAGTCTGCGCGACGTACGCGAGCGTGCGCGGCACGCCGAACTCTTCGATTAGCGGTTTGATCAGCATGATGCCGCCGTACCGCTGCACGTCGAGGTATTCCTGGTCTGTGCGCCACACGCGCTTGCGCAGCGTGGCGAAGTCATCCGGCCAGATCTGGTCGACGCGATTCACGTTGAACAGCGGCCCGCGCAACGCCTTGACGTTCTCGGCGATGCCCTTCACCAGCATTTCGCACGGCAGTCGCCGGCCGACATCGACGGCGCTGCATTCCTTGTGCGGCCATTGCCCGCCGCGAGCCGTGGCCGCCTCCTGCAGGAAGGCGTTCCACAACACGTTGTCGATCACTTCGACGACCGGGAATTGCAGGCGGTACTGCTCATTCTGATAGAACGGCCAGTAGTAGGCGGCCCAGCGCAGCGGGTTCGGAGTCTTCGTGCCGAGCACGCGCCGTGGAAAGATCAACGTGCGGCGCTTGAGGTCGTAGCCCTCGCGACCGCCGAACAGCACGTACTCGGGATCCTTGGGCGTCACGAACTTGATCTGGATCTCGGCCGGCAGCGCGCCGAACAGGTCGCCGAATGCGGTGTCGATCGCCTGCGCGCGGTAGGAGACCAGCTCGCGGAACTGCTTCTTGCACTCGCGCCGGTCCGTGCCTTCGCACGCCAGCCCGACCAGGGGGAAGGCAATGGCCGCCAATGCAATCCATCGTCTCATCGCCGCGCTCCAGAGCAGCATTTGCTCTGCTCATACTCCGCCTGTGTAGGCTAAGCAACTAACGGAAGATCTAGGGCGAAGTTCCGCAGTCGACTCGCGGTCCGTTGCGGCGGCAACGCGCGCCGGCCTCGTCGTTGTAGCGATTGAGTTGCAAGGCTGCGGTGTGCACGCGCTGCACGCTGGCGCACGCCGCACAAGTTCTCCTTGTGGCAAGCCAAGATGCGTCGTACAACGGCGGGACATTCGCGCGCTCGCGCGCGTTGCAGCGCCGACGCAACGTGCAGAAAGGATGCGGGTCACGTCCTCGCGCCGCATGTGTGTACTTTGGTACCGAAAACGATTTGCCCGGGTTGTGCGCTCGGTCACAGGCGAGGGCGCGCTTATGTCGTTCCATGCGCAAACTGCTGTGCGACACCGTAAACGATCCCGACAGCGATGCGCTGCGGTGTCGCAAGCTACGGACATACCGATAGGTGCAGATTGAAAGCCGTCCAACATGTGGACGAACTCTGGCAACGTCCCGACCCCGCTCTCGCTGCCGCCGGCGTTGAAGGCGAATGGCTCGTCGCGCGCGTGCGGCTGTTCGCTGTCACGCTGCTGCTCATCACTCCGACGTACAAGCTGATCCAGTATCCGCAGATCCCGGTATTCGTCTGGGGCTTCTGGGTGACGTTCGGCGCCGCGCTCGCGGCGCTCGCGATCTGGCTGGCGCTGCGCCGCCGCTTCTGGCGACCGTGGCTCGGCTTTGCGTCGAGCACGCTCGACGTCTCGCTCGTGACGACCGCGCTCGTGACGTTCGTGTTCGTCGGCTCGCCGCTGGTCGCGCTCAACTCGAAAGTAACGTTCGAGATCTACTTCCTCGCCATCGTCGCGACCAGCCTGCGCTACGACGAGCGCATCTGCATCGGTGTCGGCTTGCTCGCCGTCGCCGAGTACGCGGCGCTGTGGGCATTCGCGGCATTCAGTTATGACCTGACCGATCCGGTCTACGCGCAGGGACTCGGCGAGTACTCGATCGTCGATCAGACGACCCGGCTGATTCTGTTGCTGGCCACGGTGATGCTCGCGTACGCAATCGTGCGGCGCGCGCAGCGGCTGCTGCATCTCGCGGCGCGCGACCGGTTGACCGGCGTGTACAACCGCGGCCAGCACGACGTCGCACTCGAATTCGAAATCAGTCGCGCGATCGAGATGGGTCACGAGCTGTCGGTCGCGGTGCTCGACCTGGATCACTTCAAGAACATCAACGACACGTTCGGTCATGCCGCGGGCGATCGTGTGTTGGTCGAAGTCGCGGCCCGGCTGGCGCGCGGCATGCGCGCATCGGACATGATCGCGCGTTACGGCGGCGAGGAGTTCGCAATCCTGTTCCCGCAGACGAACCGCGCAGCGGCCGCCGTCAGAGTGGAGACGCTGCGTGCGCAGATCGCAGCGTTTCCGATCCTCACTCCGCAGGGTGAAGAGCTCACGATCACGTGCAGCGCGGGCATCGCGGAGTTGCCGCTCGACGGACTCGACGCAGGCACGCTACTCGCGCGTGCAGACCAGCGGCTGCTGGCAGCGAAGCGCGCGGGTCGCGATCGCGCGCACGCGGACGACCGGGAGACCTACACCCGCGTCGCGCCCACCGGCAGCGTGGAGACGCGCTTCATCTCCTGATTGTCGAGCACGCTCGCATCCGCGAGGTACGCGCTCGCAAAGTCCGTCGCGTCCGCTCCCCAGAACACTTCGCCGTCGATGACCAGCGACGGGACACCGAACACGCCGTGCGCGATGGCCGCATCGGCGTTCGCTCGCAGGCTCTCCTTCACGCGCGGCTCGGCGAGCTGCTCGCGCGCGATGCCGAGCGAGGTCGCGAGCTCTTCGAGCAGTCGCGGGTCCGTCGGGTCCGCGCCCGTCGTCCACAAACGCTCGAAGATCGTCCGGATCGCCGAGGGAGCGGTGTCGGCCGCGATAGCCAGCCGCAGGTAGCCGAGCGGATTGAACGGATGCGCCGCCGGAAATTTGAACGGAATACCCCGCTGCGCGGCGTGCCAGGTGCACCACCTGTAGGTCCAGGTGCGCTTGCCGGGAATCTCCGCGGGTCCACGCTGGCCCCAGTGATTGAGCAACCCTGCAAAAAGCACCGGGCGGTATTCGATGCGCACGCCGGCGCCGAGCCGCTCCAGCTCGAACAGGCCGAAATACGAGTAGGGCGAGATGAAATCGAAGTACCAGATTACCTGACGCATCGGAGCTCTCTCTAAGCGGCGCGGGAACATTCGAGCCTCCGAAATGATATGACACAGGGCCGGACGAAAAGCACATTCGGGAGCTGGGGCGATGGTCGATCTGCGCTGCTTGCGCAATTTCTGCGTGCTGGGTTGTCTCGTGGCGCTCGCGGCGTGTTCCAACGGCCGCGGCAGCGTCGATACCGCGCCGCCGAGCGGCGGCGCGCAGGAAGGATTTACCGTCGGCGGCACCGTGAACGGGCTGCAGGGCGACGGTCTCGTGTTGCAGCTCAACGGCGGCGACAGCCTTACCTTATCCAACGACGGCATCTTCACGTTCACGACGGAGCTGGCAGACGCGGCGTCGTATTCGGTCACGGTGCTGACGCAGCCGACGGGTCCCTCCCAAACGTGCACGATCGGCAACGGCAGCGGCACGATCGCGGCTGCCAACGTCACCAACGTTACGGTCACCTGTGCGACTGGCGCTTTCGCGCTGCGCGGCTCGGTCACGGGACTGGCCGGCACCGGCCTGGTTCTGCAGAACAACGGCGCCGACGATCTCGCGATCAGCGCCGACGGCCAGTTTGCATTCCCGTCGCCGATTGCATCGGGTGCCCCTTACAACGTCACGGTCCTGACGCAACCGTCGGGGCCGTCGCAGTCCTGCACGGTCGCCAACGGGAGCGGCACCATCGGCGCCGCCGACGTCACCAACGTCGCCATCACGTGCGCGACGGGTACGTTCGTCATCGGCGGCACGGTTTCCGGTCTGGCCGGCTCGGGCCTGGTGTTGCAGAACAACGGCGGCGACGATCTCGCCGTCAACGGCAACGGCACGTTCCAGTTCCCGTCGGCGCTCGCGTCGGGTGCGACGTACAACATCACCGTCAAGACTCATCCGACCGGTCCGCAGCAGAGCTGCACCGTCACGAACGGCTCCGGAACCGTCAGTAATGCCAGCGTCATGAACATCGCGGTCGCCTGCGCGACCGACCGCTTCACGATCGGCGGCACGACGTCCGGGCTCGCCGGCTCGGGCCTCACATTGCAGTTGAACGGCGGCAACGATTTTCAGGTGCGCGCCAACGGTCCATTCGCTTTCCCGGTCGCGGTAGCGAGCGGCACGCCCTACGTGGTCACGATCCGCAGGCAGCCGAGCAATCCCGCGCAGAACTGCTCGGTCGGCAACGGCGTCGGCACTGTGCTCGGCGCCAACATCACCAACATCGCCGTGAGCTGCGCCACCGACTCATTCTCGGTCGGCGGCTCGGTCAACGGCCTGCAAGGCTCGGGACTCGTGCTGCAGAAGAATGGCGGTGACGATCTGCCGATCGCCTCGAACGGCAACTTCACGTTCCAGACGGAGCAGGCCAGCGGCACGAGCTACCAGGTGAGCGTGCGCACGCAGCCCTCGAATCCGTCGCAGGCCTGCACCGTGTCGAACGCGGGCGGCACGGTCGGCAGCGGCAACGTGCGCAATGTTCGCGTGCAGTGCTCGACCAATACCTTCTCGGTCGGCGGCACCGTCAGCGGCCTGCTCGGCAGCGGCCTCGAGCTGCAGAACAACGGCGGCGACACCTTGCCGATCGACGCCGATGGCAGCTTCACGTTCTCCAAACAGCTTGCGAGCGGCGCGACGTTCAACGTCACCGTGCGCAGGCAGCCGAGCGATCCGTCGCAGGCGTGCACGGTGAGTAACGGTTCAGGCACGGTGGGCAACGGCAACGTAACCGCTGTCGCCGTGAGCTGCAGTACCAGCGATTTCACTGTCGGCGGCAGCGTCGGCGGACTGGCCGGCTCCGGTCTCGTGCTTCAGAACAACGGCGGCGACAACCTGTCGATCGGCGCCGATGGCGGCTTCACGTTCCCGACTGGAGTGCCGAGCGGCGCGTCGTACAGCGTGACCGTCGCCGTGCAGCCCAGCGGTCCGACGCAGTCGTGCACGGTCGACAACGGGTCCGGCGTGGTCGGTGCGGACAATGTCACCAACGTTGCGGTGAACTGCGTGACGACGGAGTTCTCGGTCGGCGGCTCGGTCTCGGGCCTGACCGGCACCGGTCTCATCCTTCAGAACAACGGCGCCGACGATCTGGCGATCGCGTCGGACGGCAGCTTCACGTTCGCGACGTCGGTGCTCACGGGGATGGGTTACAACGTCACGGTCCTGCAGCAGCCCGCAAATCCGTTGCAGACCTGCACCGTCGTGAATGGTGTCGGCACCGTCAATGGCGCAGACGTCGCGACGGTCGAAGTGAGTTGCGTCGACGTGCCGCCGATCTAGTCAGCGCCCGAGTTCCGCACTACCAATCGCGCGGCGCGCATCCCGCTCTGCAAGGCTCCCGCGACCGTGCCGGATTCACCTCCGGTGTCGGCCGCTTCGCCCGCGAAGAACAATGTGTCCTGAACCGGCGCGGCGAGCGCTTTGCGAGCTGACGCGCCGCCAGCTACCACGTAGCTGTACGCGCCGCGCGCGAAAGGATCGGCCTGCCAGTCGTGCAGGTACGCGCGTTCGAGCAGCCGGCGCACTCGCACCTTCCTGCCGAATGCGGACTGCAGGCTCTCGATTGCTGCGTGCGCCAGCTGTGCCTCGCTTTTGTCAGCCAGTCGCGTCGCGTATGGGCCGCCGGCCCAGGCGTTCAGCAGCGAGCCGCGCAACGGCAGCGCGCACCAGAACGTCGGAAACGGTGAGCCCGGCGCATTGAAGAACGCAGCGTCGCGATAGCGGCCGCCGTCGATCTGTTCCCAGAACGGCTCGCGGAAATGCAGAACGACTTTGATCACCGGGCCGCACGCGAGGCCGTCCAGGGCCTTCTGCTTGCGTGGATCGGGGTTGAAGCGCACAGCGTCGGCGGCGCTTGCCTGCAGCACGCCAATCGGCAACGTGATGATCGCGCGCCGGCCTTGCACGGTCGTGGGCAGGCCATGCCTCATTGCCTCGATCGTGACGCGACCGCGTTGCCATTCGATGCTCTGCACGATAGTGCTGAGACGAATGCGAACGCAGTCGGTGTCCAGACCGCTGACCAGGCCATCGATCAGCGCCGCGTAACCGCCGAGCGGACGAAATGTGGGCGCGTCCGCGGCGCTGCTGCCATTCCATTCGTCGAGCGTCGCCAGTGTGCTCACGCGTGTCGCGTCGGCGGCGTCGAAGCCTTCGACCAGTCGGCGCGCGAGTTGCAGAGCGGCGGGCGAGAGCTTGCGGGCGGCGACGCGCTCGAGGAACTCGCTGAACGGCAGATCCTTGCGCGGACGCGGAATGCTGCGCAGGCCGCTCTTCATTTCAGCCCACAAGTTGTCGCCCGGTTGCGGTTTGCCAGCGCGCAGGACCCAGCGCTCGCCGCCTGCGTCGACGACCGCGGTGTTCGAGCGAGCGAGCCAGGAGAAAGTCGCGGGCGAGCGGCCGTGGATGAATTCCGCGCCGAGCTCGACTGGCAGGCTCACGCCGGGCTCGCGACGCGTGTGGATGCGGCCGCCCAACCGGTCGCGTGCTTCCAGCACACACACGGTGCCGGGCTGCTTGCCGAGCTCGGCAGCGGCCACCAGGCCGGCCGCGCCGGCGCCCACGATCAAGGTATCGAACACTTCAGCGTCGGCCATGCGCACCAACTATGGCACACTACGCGCCCCCGAACCCCCACCCCCGGGCCGTTTGTGCCTCAGCAGTAGCAGATCTCGGTTTTCTTCGACCTCTCCGACGCACGCGTAGCGCGCACCGGAGCGTTGTCATGCCTTTGCGAAGCAAGGCGCGGTCGTACGACTGAGATCTGGCACGAACCGCGTTGCTGTTGCCTCCTTGCCTGCGCCTCCGGGCGGCGTTTCTCGCCGGATTGAATTGACCGCGCAGTGCTTCCTGCTGGAGCACTGCCATGGACCTTCGGTCCGAACGCTGGAGTCTTCGTCCCCAGGAGCTGCCGCGTCCCTGGCGCTATTGCGCCTCCTGCTCGATGCCGCGCGCCTTCGTGTGCAGCGAGCGGTTTCGCGTCAACGCGAACAAGAAGTCGCTCGATGTCTGGCTCAACTATCGTTGCGAGAGCTGCGAGGATGTGTGGAAGTTTCCGTTGCTCGCGCGGCGCACGCTCAGAGAGCTCGGGCCCGCGCTCGATGATTTCGCGCGTCACGATCCCGCGACGGTGTGGAAGTACGCCTTCGACATCCCGCGGCTGCGGCCGCACGTCATCAGGATCGATTCCGACGTGCGCGTGCAGATCGAGCGCTCGCCGCTCGCGGATGCTGCCGCGCCGCCCGGATATATCTGCATCGACTTCGCTGTACCGTTCCCGTGCGGCATCCGGCTCGATCGGCTGCTCGCGGGCGAGCTGAAGATCTCGCGCAGCTCGCTGCGAGTGGATCCGGTGCAGCAGGACGCGTTGCGCAAGCGCGTCCGTGATCGACAGCGGGTCTACATGCTGTCGAAGCGCGACTTCACGGCCGAAAGACAGAACGGCGGCACCAGCGTGCTGTGATATGACTCGGTGACCTCCGCGTCGCCGCCGTCGTCCCGCAGGACTTCCTTCGCAACTGCGAAGGCGGCCTTGCGGGCGGCGTCCGGATCGCTGGACGTGATCGAGCTTTCGAGGTCGAGCACGGTCACCGGCGCCGTCACGCCGTTCGCGGCCCAGTAAGCCTGGATCATCTGCGTGTTCGAGAAGAGCACCGTCGGGTCGTCGGCGCCACCGCACAGGAATACCGGTGCGGTCGGCACCCACGAGCGCAGATCGTTGCGCGCGAACGCGCGCCGCAGCCCGTTCGCTGCGTTCGCAGCGGGCCGATTGTCGAGCACGGTGGGGAAGCTGCCGTCCGGATGTGCCTGTGCATCCTGCAGGTACGACAACCGGAACGCGTTCGGGACCAGGTGATCCGGGCCGAAGCCCTGCGCAAAAACGCCTGCAAAATTCGCCGGCGACGTCGCCGGTGTGAACTGCGCGAAGCTCGGGTCGGGCGGCGTGCTGTCGAAGAGTTGATCGCGCGGCAGCTTGCCATCCGCGAACAATTGCGAGCGCGGGATTGCGCTCGGCAACAAGCTCTCGATCCCGGTTGCGTAGCGCGACTCGAAGATGTCCGTCGGACTCGTGTACACGTCGCCGTACGCCTTCTGGTATCCCACGGAGGTGAACACCAGGAACAGCGGCGTGTTGCGAGTGACCTGACCGAAGAACACCGCATCGGCGAATGCGGCGACGGCGTAGGGTCCGGACATCGGCGCCGACGCCGTGATGGTCGCGCCGGTTGTCTGCAGCATCTTGTGAGTCGCCATCGCGACGTGGCCGCCTTGCGAATAACCCGTGACGAACAACTTGCCGGAGTCCGTCACCGTCGGCGCGAAGCTCGTCGGCAGCGCGCTGCGCGAGGCGGTCAGCGCGTCGATCATGTCCTTCGCTTCCTGGTCCGCGTTGAGATACGGGTTGTACGTGAGAGCGGACATGTCGTAGCCCGTGTAGTTGGGCGCGATCAGGATGTAGCCCTGCGTCGTGAACATCGTCGCCGCGAGCAGTCCTTCGAGGTTGTCCTCATTGGTGATGTCGGCGAGGTTCAGCGAGCGCTGTGCGGCAGTCCCGTGCGCGTACAGGACGATCGGACGCGGACCCTGGCAGGCCGGATCGGACCCGGTCGGAATGAACATCGCCGCGGACGCGGTCGTCGGATCGTCGCCGGGATCGACTGTGTTGTACTCGACGTGATGCACATCGATGCCGCATTTCGGCGGCACGATCAGGTCGAGCAGGAACTGGCCGCCTTCCGCGTTCGTCAACGCCGCCGCAATCTGGCCCGGCGTCAGCGAAGCCGTGCGCGCCGGCGGAGACTCGATCAGCGAGCCGCGCGGCGGCGGCGTCGCGGGCGGCGCGGGTGTGTCGTCGTTGCCGCTGTGACCGCCGCATGCCGCCAACGTCAGCGAACATACGACCATCGAAAACATTGCCGGCACCCTGTTCATTCGTCGATCCTCGCAATCCTGATCGTGCAACGCACGAGCGCACCGAATTGTTACTATCGCCGCCCGAGGTATAACCATGACAATCGCTGCCCGCACGGTTCGTATGCTCGTCGCAACTGTCGCCACGCTGTGGGCGCTGAACGCTGCTGCCGATCCCGCCGGGCTGCGCAAGCTCGCGCATGAGTACTACCAGTGGCGCGACGCTGCCTATCCGACGGCGACGAGCGCTCAGGGAGACCATCGCTACGACGACCGGCTGACGGATTTTTCACCGGCGGCCCTGAACGCCCGCCAAACGCACGTCAGCGAGCTGCTGCGGACGGTCAAGGGCCTGTCGACCGAGGGCTGGAGCCGCGACGATCGCGTCGACGCGATCCTGTTCCAGGCGCAGCTCGAAGGCGCCGATTTCTTCGGCCGCACGCTCAACGCGACGGCGACGGATCCGCAGACCTACGTCAACGAATGCTCGGCTGCGATCTTCACGTTGCTGCAGAAGGACTATGCCTCTCATCGCACTCGCGCTCTCGCTGCGACGGCGCGTCTGGAGCAGATGCCGGCACTGCTGCGTACGGGTCGCAACAACCTGACGAAGCCCGTGAAGCTTTACGCACAGCTCGCGATCCAGGCGGCGCGGGGCGGCGACGATCTCTATCAGTCGAGCCTCATGACGCTGGCGGATGAGCTTTCGCCGGCGGAGCGCAAGCGGTTGACGAAGGCGCGCGACAACGCGCTCAAGGCGTTGCACGACTACGCGGACTGGCTCGACGCCGATATCGCGCGCATGCCGGATTGGACGCCGCTCGGCGAAGAGACTTACAACCACCTGCTGAAGCGCGTGTTGTTGCTGCCGTTCGACGCGCGCGACGTCGCTACGCTCGGCGAGGTCGAGCTCGGCCGCTATCGCGCGCTCGAAGCGATGTTGAAGGATCCGAAGCTGGCGTCGCCGGATCCCGCGCGCGCCAGGCACGTGCCCAAGGACCAGGCCGAGTTCCTCGCCGCGTACGAGGCGCGACAGCAGGAGATGATCGCGTTCCTCAAAGAGCACCAGCTGCTGACGATCCCGTCGTACATGGGCGCATTCAAGATCCGCCAGCTGCCGGAAGCGTTCAAGCCGACCAGTCCCGGCGGCTTCATGAATCCGCCCGGCGTGTACGACCAGGATCCGGTCGGCTTCTTCTACATCCCGACGTACAACCCGAAGAGCGGCAACTTCTATATCCGCGCGGCGATCGAGGATCCGCGGCCGATCCTCGGGCACGAAGGCATCCCCGGTCATTTCCTGCAGATCTCGATCGCCAATCACGTCGCGAGCGAGATCCGCCGCCAGCACCAGGACTCCGTGTTCGCCGAAGGCTGGGCGCTCTACACCGAGGAGATGCTGACGCGCGAAGGCTTGTATCCCGACGCTTCCGCAGCGTATGGACAAGTGCTGCGGCTCAGTCGCTATCGCGCGGCGCGCATCGGCGTCGACGTCAATCTGCACACCGGCCGCTGGACGTTCGAGCAGGCCGTGAGCTACTTCATGGAAGGCGGCGGCCTCGACCGCGAGGCAGCCGAAGGCGAAGCAGCCGGCGCAGCATCCAGCCCGTCGCAAAAGATCTCGTACATCACGGGCAAGTGGCAGGTCATGCGGCTGCTCGGCAAGTACCGCGACAGACAGGGCGACGCGTTCCGCCTCGGTGCTTTCCACGATCAGCTGCTCAGCTACGGAACTTTGCCGCTGTCCGTCGTCGAATGGCTTATGTTCGACGACGACGCTTCGCTGCGCAAAGCGCTGCAGTAGGCGCCAGCGTCGAACGGATTCTCTGGCGGGGCGAGCCGCGCGCCCGTAACCCGCCGTGCGTGCCTGAACGTTGATAGCAAGAAGAATCAGGAGTTCGCATGCGCCGCTCAGCATTGGCCCTGCTGGCCATCGTCCTGTGCTACTCAGTCGCCGCTTCCGCTCAACAGACCGCCGTCCCGCCGGACCTGAAGCCCTGGGAACCCTGGGTGATGTACGGCGAAGAGTTCCGCCGCTGCCCGCTGCGCAACGGCTTCGCTGCCGAGGACGCCAGCTCCTTCATCTGCGCATGGCCCGGGCGCCTGCGCGTTGATGTGTCATCAGGCGGCGGCGAGTTCCGCCAGGGGTGGCGCATCTACGCCGACAGCTGGGTGGCCCTGCCGGGCGATAGCGAGCACTGGCCCGAGAACATCCGGATCGATGGCAATCCGGCGCCGGCGGTGGCGCACGACGGTGCGCCACGTGTGCGTCTCACTGCGGGCGAGCACACCATCAGCGGCAACTTCACCTGGGTGCGCCGGCCCGAATCGTTGCAAATCGCAGCGACGACGGCGCTGGTCGACCTCAGCATCGATGGGCGAGCGATCGCACCCGTCGAGCTGCGCGACGGGCATTTGTGGCTCGGCGCGGTGCGCACGGTCACGGTGCCGCGCGCGCTGCAGGTCCAGGTCTACCGGTTGCTGGAGGACGGCATCCCGCTGAACCTGGTCACGCGACTGCAGCTCAAGGTTTCGGGCGACGCGCGCGAAGAAATTCTCGCGCGCGTGCTGCCCGACGGTTTTGCGCCGACCGCGACGTCGGGCGAGCTGCCGATGAGGTTCGAGTCCGACGGCCGGCTGCGCGTGCAGGTGCGCTCCGGCGAGCATCAACTGACGATCATCGCGCGCGCCACGCCCACGACGGGTGCCATCGCAGTCCCGCAAGGCGAGGGTGTGTGGGGTGACGAGGAAGTCTGGAGCTATCGCAGCGACGACCGGCTGCGCATCACCGCGCTCGAAGGTGCGCCGCCGATCGATCCGATCCAGGCCGGCGTGCCGGAAGACTGGCGCGGCATGTCTGCATTTCGCCTGCAGCGCGGTGCCAGCGTGACGATTGCCGAGCGCAGTCGCGGTTTGAGCAGCGCCGACGCGCATCGCCTCACGTTGCAGCGTCAGCTGTGGCTCACCTTCGATCACGATGACTTCATCGCCGCGGACCACATCGCGGGCACGATGCAGCAGGGCTGGCGCCTCGACATGATCTCGCCTTACCGGCTGCTCAGCGCTCAGCGCGCCAACGAGATGATGCTGATCACAGACGGCACGAACGGCCGCACCGGCGTCGAGATTCGCAACGCCGGCGTACAGCTCACGACGCTGGCTCGTGTGCCGCGCGACGGCGCGCTTGCGGCGACCGGCTGGGATGCGCGATTCGACAACGTGCAGACGACCCTGCATCTGCCGCCGGGCCACCGGCTGCTCGCTGCCTGGGGCGCGGATGACGCACCCGGAGCATGGGTGAACCAATGGCGGCTGCTCGATCTGTTCCTGGTGATGCTGGCTGCCGCTGCTGCCTTTCGGTTGCTCGGCTGGGGCGGCGCTGTGCTCGCGGCCGCGGTCATCCTGCTCACGCACCAGGAATCGGGCGCGCCCGGCTGGTTGTGGATCAATCTGTTCATCGCCGTTGCGCTGCTGCGCTTCGTTCCCGAGGGGAGGCTGCGAGCATGGGCGCGCCAGTACCAGTTCGTCTCGCTCGTCGCCGTCGCCTTCGTGCTGGTCGCGTTCGGCGTCGAGCAGTGGCGCTTTGCGTTGCATCCGCAGCTGATGCCGGTCGCGGAGCTCAGCGGTGATGCCTACGGCATCACGACGCTGGACATGAACATGCGCGCGGCCCCGCCCGCGCCGATGATGATGCCGTCAGCGCCAGAGCAAGTGTCGATGGAGGCCGCGGGTGACGCGGCCGCAGCGGTTGAGCTGAGTCTCGCAAGCGCCCCGGCGTCCGAGCGTGACCGTCCAGTGAGGCAAGCGCCGCCGAAGAAGCTCGAACGCTATGCGCCCGATGCGATGCTGCAGACCGGCCCGGGCATTCCGAACTGGACGTACCTCACGTATGACCTGCGCTGGAGCGGCCCGGTCGACGAGAAGCAGGACGTACGTCTGACGATCGTGCCGCCGCTGCTGCTATCGATCTGGCGCATCGTTGGCGTGCTCGCGGCTGTCGCGTTGCTGCTCGCACTGGTCCGGCTTGCGTACGGCGTGCCGAAGAACTGGCGCCTGCCGCCCTGGCGAGCGACGGCGGCTTCGGGATTCCTGCTGGCGATGATTGCTGCGTCTTTCGCGCCGCAGGCGCGGGCTCAGTCGCCCGATCAGTCAGTGCTCAGCGAGTTGAAGAAGCGGCTCATCGAGCCGGCGAAGTGCGTGCCGAACTGCGTCGAAGCCGTGATGGCCACCGTCATCGTCAACGGCGATCAGCTCGACGTGCAGATGGAAGTGCACGCGCAGTCGAGCGTCGTGCTCGGCATTCCGCAGGCAGGACCGCAATGGATCATCGAGCGCGTCGCTATCGATGATCGCGTAGCAGACTCGGTGGCGCGCAGTGGCCAGCAGTTGCAATTGCCCGTCGCGGCTGGCGTTCATCGCGTCAGCATCTCGGGGCGCATTGCGCAGGCTTACGAGCTCGCGCTGGAGTTTCCGACCGTGCCGCGGCGGATTGCAGTTCGCGCAGAAGGCTGGGACGCGGCGGGCATCAGTGAAGGTCGTTTGCTCAACAGCTCGTTGCAGCTGACGCGTCGTACGACTGCGGGCGCGCCGGAGCGAATGGCGGCGTCGCAGCGCTTCGCGCCGTTCGTGCGTATTCATCGGCGTGCCTACCTCGGCCTCGACTGGACGCTGACGACGACGGTCGAGCGCCTGGCGCCGGAAGAGGGCGCCTTCACGTTGCGTCTGCCCCTGCTGCCCGGAGAGTCCGTGCTCACGCCGGGTCTGCAGGTCAGCGACGCCGGCGTGCTGATGTCGATGCCTTCGGGCGAGAACAGCGTGAGCTGGGAGTCGGCGCTCGAACGTGTCGACAAGGTGCAGTGGAGCGCCGCTGCCAGCGATCAGCCATGGGTCGAGCAATGGGAGGTCGTCGTCAGTCCGACCTGGCACGCGGAGTTCGCGGGCACCCCGGCAATCCTGCCGACGGAAGATGCCGGCGGATTGTGGATCAACCAGTTCCTGCCGCGCCCGGGCGAGACACTCGATCTCACAGTCGTCCGGCCCGCAGCGAGCGAGGGCGATACCGTTGCGGTCGACAGAGTCAGCGTTGCGACTCGATTCGGCGAGCGCGTCGCCAACACGACGCTGAACTTCGCCTATCGCAGCAGTCGTGGCGGCCGTCACGACTTGCGCCTGCCCCAGGATGCGGAAGTGAAGAGCGTCATCGCGGACGGACAGACGGTGCCGCTGCGGCCCGTCGACGGCGTGTTGCCGCTGACGTTGATCCCGGGTCAGCACGACGTCACGGTGGAGCTCAGCCGCAGCGACGGTGTCAGTCTCGTCAGCCGCTCGCCGGCGATCGATCTGGGCGTGGAAGGCACGAACGTGCAGACGAACCTCGGGTTGCCGCGCGACCGCTGGATCCTGTTCGCGTGGGGTAGCGGCGTCGGTCCCGCGATTCTCTACTGGGGCGAGCTCGCGGTGTTCATCGTGATCGCGCTCGCGCTCGGCAGAGTACGTCGCACGCCACTGCGCACGCGCGACTGGCTGCTGCTCGGGCTGGGGTTGAGCACGTTCTCGTGGTGGGTGCTCATCGTGTTCGTCGCGTGGCTGTTCGTGCTGGATCGCCGGCCGCAGGTGCGTCTCGAAAAGCGTTGGCAGTTCAACACGGCGCAGATCCTGCTCGCGGTGTTCTCGCTGGCCGCGCTCGGCATCCTGGTGAGCGCGATTCCGAACGGCCTGCTCGGCCATCCCGATATGGGCGTGATCAACGGCAGCGATGACACCCTGCCGTGGTTCATGGACCGCACGGCCGCGCAGCTGCCGCAGCCGTTCGTGTTCTCGGTGTCGATCTGGTTCTACAAGCTCGCGATGCTGCTGTGGGCGTTGTGGCTATCGTTCGCCCTGCTGCGATGGTTGCCCTGGGCGTGGCGGCAGTTCGCAAGCGAAGGGGTGTGGCGGGCACGGACGGGCTGATACGATTGCGCTCCTTCACTGCCGGAAGGAGCCTTCGTGAAAGCACTGTCCCTGCGCAACGTGTGCATCGTTGCGATGTTCTGCTGCGGCGTGGCGCTCGGCGCCCAGGTCGAAGAGAAGGTCGATGAGAAGACCACTTCGCTGCCGAGCGAGACGCCGGAGAAGTTCACGCCGACGAACGTCGACTTCGACTACGTCAGGCGCGAAGAAATGGTGCCGATGCGCGACGGCGTGAAACTCAAGACATTCATCCTCATTCCGAAGGGCGCGAAGAACGCGCCGATCTTGCTGAATCGCACGCCGTACGACGCAGGTAATCGCGTACTGCGCGCCAACAGCCCGCACCTGATCGCAGCCGTGCCGCAGATGGATGACACGGCGGTGCAGGCCGGCTACATCATCGCGTTCCAGGACGTGCGCGGAAAATACGGCTCGGAAGGCGATTACGTCATGACGCGGGCGCTGCGCGGCCCGGCGAATCCGACGCAGGTCGATCACGCGACCGACTGCTACGACACGATCGAGTGGCTGGTGAAGAACGTGCCCGAATCGAACGGACGCGTCGCCACGCTCGGCGGCTCTTACGAGGGCTACACCACCGTGATGTCGACGGTGCGTCCGCACCCAGCGTTGAAAGCTGCGGTGCCGTTCGCGCCGATGGTCGACGGCTGGATGGGCGACGACTGGTTTCACAACGGCGCGTTCCGCCAGCTCGGCTCGCTCGAGTACACCTACGACCAGGAAGCCACGCGCAAAGGCGACGCGAAGTGGTGGTACGGCGAGTACGACGCCTACGACACGTTCCTGCGCGCCGGCTCGGCGGGGGCACTCGCGAAGGCGCGCGGCCTCGATCAGCTCGGCTTCTGGCACGCGCTCGCCGAGCACACGAGCTACGACTGGTGGTGGCAGGCGCAGGCCGTCGACAAGGTGCTCGCGAAAGAGCCGCTCACCGTGCCGATGATGATCGTCTCGGGCCTGTTCGATCAGGAAGACATCTACGGCGGTCCCGCGCTGTTCAGGGCGCTCGCGTCGAAAGATCCGAACGGCGAGAAGCTGCACCTGGTGCTCGGGCCGTGGAATCACGGCCAGGGCCGCCGCGAAGGCCGCGCACTCGCCGCGATCCAGTTCGAAGGCGACACCGCGGGCTGGTTCCGGCGCACCGTGATGCAGCCGTTCCTCGATCACTATCTGAAAGACGCGCCGAAACCGGCGACGCCGCGCGTGCTCGTCTACGAGACCGGCGCCAACGAGTGGCGTCGCTACCATGACTGGCCGCAGGTTTGCAGCGAGGGCTGCGCGAAGAAGTCGCGCTCGCTGTACCTGCTGCCCGGCGGCAAGCTCGGCTTCGATGCGCCGGCCGCCGGCGCGGAGCGTTACGACGAGTACATCTCCGATCCGGCGAAGCCCGTGACGTATCGCGAGCGGCCGACGCTCGCGCAAGGCGCCGAGAACTCCGGCTGGGGCGACTGGCTCGTCGACGACCAGCGCTTCGCGGCCTCGCGCACCGACGTGCTCGTCTATCAGACCGAGCCATTGCGCGAGCCCGTGCGCCTGGCCGGCGAGCCGATCGCCAGGCTGTTCGCTTCGACCAGCGGCACCGACTCCGACTGGGTCGTGAAGATCATCGACGTATGGCCGGACGAGGTGCAGGAGCGGCCGACGATGGGCGGCTATCAGCAGATGCTGTCGGCGGACATCTTCCGCGGCCGCTACCGCGCGGACTTCTCGAAGCCGCAGCCGCTCACGCCGAACAAGGCGCTGGAGTACCGGATCCGCCTGCCGCACGCGAGCCACACTTTCCTGCCGGGCCACCGCATCATGGTGCAGATCCAGTCCAGCTGGTTCCCGCTGTACGACCGCAACCCGCAGACGTTCGTGCCGAACATCATGTTCGCGGATCCGCGGACGTACGTGAAGGCGACCCAGCGGGTGTGGCATGTGCCGGGGACGGCGAGCGCAATTGAATTGCCGGTGGAGTAAAGAAGAGTGAAGTGACATAGGTGACACAGGGCAGATTCGTCCTAGTCCGGCCAGTGTCACTTGTGTCACCTTTGTCACCTATGTCACCTGATCATTTCGATGTACTCATCGTCGGCGCCGGCATCTCCGGCATCGGCGCCGGCTGCCACCTGCAGAAGCAGTGCCCCGGCAAGCGCTACGCGATCCTCGAAGGGCGCGCCGACATGGGCGGCACCTGGGACCTGTTCCGCTATCCGGGCATCCGCTCCGACTCGGACATGTACACGCTCGGCTACTCGTTCCGGCCGTGGACGCAGCCGAAGGCGATCGCCGACGGGCCGGCGATTCTCGATTACCTGAAAGACACGGCGCGCACGTACGGCATCGAGAAGCACATCCGCTTCCACCATCTCGTGAAGCGCGCATCGTGGTCTTCGCAGGATGCGCTCTGGACGGTCGAAGCCGAGCGCGGTCCGAATCGCGAGCCGGTACGCTTCACGTGCAACTTCCTGTTCATGTGCAGCGGCTACTACAACTACAACGAAGGCTACACGCCGCAGTTCGCGGGGCTCGAGCGTTTCGCCGGACGCGTCGTGCATCCGCAGAAGTGGACTTCCGACATCGACTACGCCGGCAAGCGTGTCGTCGTGATCGGCAGCGGCGCGACCGCAGTGACGATCGTTCCGGAAATGTCCAAGACCGCGGCGCGCGTGACGATGCTGCAACGCTCGCCGACTTACGTGATCTCGATGCCCGCCGAGGACTTCATTGCCAACGGCCTGCGCCGCGTGCTGCCGCTGAAGCTCGCGTACCTGCTGACGCGCTGGAAGAACGTGCTGTTCGGCATGTTGTTCTTCCAGCTGAGCCGTCGCCGGCCCGAGGTCATCAAGAAACTGATCTTCAATGGCGTGCGCAAGGCGCTCGGTCCGGACTACGACATCAACACGCATTTCACGCCGCGCTACAACCCGTGGGACCAGCGGCTGTGCCTGGTGCCGAACGGCGATCTGTTCGAGTCGATCAAGGCCGGCCGCGTCGATGTCGTCACCGATCAGATCGAGTCGTTCACCGAGAAAGGCCTGGCGCTGCGCTCGGGGCGCGAGCTCGAAGCGGACGTGATCGTCACCGCAACCGGACTCAACCTGCAGCTGCTCGGTGGCATGCAGCTGAGCGTCGACGGCCGCGAGGTCGATCTCGGCCAGACGCTCAACTACAAGGGCATGATGTTCAGCGACGTGCCGAACATGGCGTCCTCGTTCGGCTACACCAATGCCTCGTGGACTCTGAAGTGCGACCTGACGTGCGAATACGTCTGCCGCCTGCTCACGCACATGGACAAGCACGGCTACCGGCAATGCACGCCGCGCAACGTCGATCCGTCGCTGGCGGTGGAGCCGTGGATAGATTTCTCGTCGGGGTACGTGCAGCGCTCGCTGCACAAGCTGCCGAAGCAGGGCTCGCGCGTGCCCTGGAAGCTGCACCAGAACTACGCGTTCGACATCATGATGCTGCGCTACGGCCGCGTCGATGACGGCGTCATGGAGTTCCAGCGTTCATTGTGACGCCGTCGTGGCGTGCTGCAGGTTGGCGTCGAGGAATTGCAGGATCCGCTCGTAGACGTCGCGGCGCGTGTTCTCGTCGTAGACGCCGTGCCCTTCGCCGCCGAGCGCCAGCCACTCGACTTTCTTGTGGTGCTCTTCCAGCGCCGCGCGCATGCGCTTGGCGTGCTCGTAGTCCGCGCGCGTGTCGTCCTTGCCGTGGATCAACAACACCGGCGCTTTGATGTTTTGCGCCATGTAGACAGGCGAGCGCTCGCGCAGCTTCGCGACATCGTTGCCGAGCACGCGCTCCAGGTAGTCGCGGCCGAAGCGCGACTCCGGAGTGTCGCCTGACTCGAACAACAGCGGCAGGTCGTACACGCCCGCGTAGCCGATCGCACACTGGTACAGGTCGGGCTCGCGCGCGGCTCCCATCAGCGCAGCGTAGCCGCCGTAACTGCCGCCGTAGATGCAGATGCGATCGGCGATGGCGATTTTCTGGTCGATCGCCCAGCGCGTGGCGTCGGTGACGTCGTCCTGCATCTTCGCGCCCCATTCGCCGTAGCCGGACGTCTCGAAATCGACTCCGAAACCACCGCTGCCGCGATAGTTCACCTGCAGCACCGCGTAGCCGCGGCTCGCGAGCAGCTGCACTTCCGGATCGTATTCCCACGTGTCGCGCACGCCGTGCGGGCCGCCGTGCGGCATCACGATCATCGGATACGGACTGTCGCCCGTGGGACGCGTCACATAACCATGCAGCTCCAGGCCATCGCGCGCCTTGAACACGAACGGCTGCTTCGGCCGCATCTGTTTCGGCTCGATCCAGATGCGTCCGCCGCGCAGGAAATCCGCACGCTTCGTCACCGTGTCGAACATGTAGTAGTCGCCCGGGTTGACGTCCGAGTCGACGTACACGATGGCGAGGCGGCCGTCGGCGCTGGTGCTCGTCACGTTGACGCGCTGATCCGGGAAGGCGCGTTGCAGCGCCTCGTACGTCTTCACCGCCGGATTGTCCTCGTGCAGGAAAACCTCGGTCTGCCGATCGGCGTAGCCCATCACGCCGATCAGGTCGCGATCGGCGAAGTCCGCGATGACGTCGCCGACGTCGCCGTCCGGGAACCCGTACACCTTCTCGACCTGCTTCGTCTGCAGATCCAGGCGATACAGCGTGTCGAACGCGTCGCTGTCGCGCATGCCGGTCAGATACACCGAGTTGTTGTCGGGGCTGAAGCGGCGCGGCGCCACAGTGTCTTCGGCGAAGCCCTCGAGCCGGAACGAAGTCCACTTGCTGTCGGGCTGCGGCTTCCAGCTGATGGCCAGGTCGGAGTGCTCGTCGCGGCCGATTGCGAAGCGCACGTTGTCGTCGTGGTCCAGCAGCAGACGCGCGCCACTGAGCGGCGCTGCGTCGATGCGCTGCTTTCTGCCGGTGTAGACGTCGAGCCACGAGATCAGCGGCTTCGTATCCGGATCGTAGACCCACACGTTGCCCAGATTGCGCCAGGGATACTCGGCGATGAGAACGCGCTCGGGATTCTTCTTCAGCGAGCTCAGGAACACCGGCGTCGCGTAGCTCGACTTGCGCTTGGCGAGACGCGTGTCGAGCGTGCGCTCTTCGGCGCGATAGCCATACAGCATGCGGATGCCGCCGCTCTCGCGATCGACTCCGAAGATCTCGCCCGTCGGCGTCGGCCGCACGTTCTCGCGCTGGCGTTGCGCGATCGTGTAGATGAGCCGCGTCGGCGACACCCAGTAGTAGTCGTCGATCTCGCAGTCTTCCGGCACGCTGACGGTGCGCACCGTTTTCTTTTCCTTCAGGTCGATGAACACGACCGAGGAGCGGCCGTACTTGCCGGCCAGGGCGGCGATGAACTGGCCGTCGGGCGCGATCTTGACGCCGCCGAACTCGTCGTACTTCGTGAAGTATTCGACGGGCATCCTGCCGCCCGAGCGCAGGCTGTTGGCGCCGGCGCCCGTGGGTGCGGTGGACTGCGGAGTTGCGGTCGTTTGCGCGAACGCGCTCGTCCAGCAAACGACCACGCAGACGAAGAGACAGAGGCAACGCATGGCGGCTCCCTGCGCCCGTTGTACTCGGAGTTGCCCGGGAATTCCAGGTCCGGCCTCTGCGGTGAGAGCCCCGGGCCGAGGGCTACTGCGATGCGGTCGGGGCCTTCATCAAGTTGGCGTCCAGGAACTGCAGGATGCGCTCGTACACCTCGCGGCGAGTGCCCTCGTCGTAGATGCCGTGACCCTCCCCGCCGAGCGCGAGCCACTCGTATTTCTTCTGGCTTTGCTCGAGCGCCGCGCGCATGCGTTTCGCGTGCTCATAGTCCGCGGTGTTGTCCGCTTTGCCGTGAATCAGCAGCACCGGCACCTTGATGTTCTGGGCATTGGCGACGGGCGATTGCGCCCGCAGCTTGGCGGCGTCGCTGCCGAGGACGCGCTCGAAATAAGTGCGCGTGACGCTCGAATCCCCGGCGTCCGCGGCCTCCAGGATCAGCTGCAGGTCGTAGACGCCCGCGTAGCCGATCGCACATCGATACAGGTCGGGCTCGCGCTCGACTCCCATCAGCGCCGCGTAGCCGCCATAACTCGCGCCGTAAATGCAGATGCGATCCGCCGGCGCGATCTTCTGCTCGATCGCCCAGCGCGTCGCGTCGGTGAGGTCATCCTGCATCTTCGCGCCCCACTCGCGGAACCCTGCTTGCTCGAAATCCATCCCGTAGCCGCCGCTGCCCCGAAAGTTGACTTGCAGCACGCTGTAGCCGCGGCTGGCCAGCAACTGCACTTCCCAATCGAACTCCCAGGTATCGCGAACGGCGTGCGGGCCGCCGTGCGGCAGCACCACCAGCGGATGCGGACCGTCGCCTGCGGCACGCGTGACATAACCGTGCAGCTCCAGACCGTCGCGCGCCTTGAGCGCAATCGGCTCCTTCGGCCGCATCTGCTTGGGCTCGATCCAGACGCGCCCGGCGCGCAGGAAATCCGCGTGCTTGGTGACCGTGTCGAACAGGTAGTAGTCGCCCGGGTTCACATCGGATTCGACGAACAGGACCACCAGCCGCCCATCGTCGCTGGTGCTGGTCACGCGGGCATTCTGGTTGGGGAAGGCGCGCTCCAGCGCCTGGAACGTCTGTGCGGCAGGATTGTCCTTGAGCAGCCAGAAATTCGTTGCCCGCTCTGAGTAGCCGCTGACGCCGATGATCTCGTTGTCGGTGAAGTCGGGGATGATTCCCCTGACGTCGGTGTCGGCGAAGGCGTGAACTTTCTCCACCTGCTGCGTCTGCAGATCGACGCGGTACAACGCCTTGTACTGTTCACCTTCGCGCACGCCGGTCACGTACACCGAGCGGTTGTCGCTGCTCAGACGACGCGGAAAGACGCTGTCCTCGCGAAAGCCTTTCAGATCGAACGATTCCCACTCGCCGTCCACTTTCGGCTTCCAGCTGATCGCATGCTGCTGCGCCAGGTTGCGGCCGTACGCAAAGCGCACGTTGTCGTCGCGGTCGAGCAGCACACGCGCCTGCATCAGCGGCACCGCATCGATCTTCTGCTTCTTGCCGCTGTAGACGTCGACGCGGGTGACCAGCGGCTTTGCGTCCGGGTCGAAGGCCCAGCCCGTGCTGATCTTCCGCCACGGATACTCCGCGATGAGGATGTGGTCGGGATCCTTCTTCAGCGTGCTCAGGAGTCTCGGCTCTGCGTAGCTCGATTTGCGCCGGGCGATGTGCGTGTCCATCGAGCTTTCCCCGGCGCGGTAGCCGTACACCTCGCGCAGACCGCTGCCGTCGCGATTGATGCCGCGGATCTCGCCGGTCGGAATCGGCTGCACCTCGCCGGGCCAGCGTTGCGCAATGGTGTAGATCAGGCGCGTTGGCGACACCCATTCGTAGTCATCGATCTCGCAGTTGTCCGGCACGCCGACGGTGGCGACGGTCTTGCGGTTCTTCAGGTCCTGGAACACCAGCATCGAGCGGCCGTACTTGCCGGTGAGCGCAGCGATGAACTCCCCGTCCGGCGAGATCTTGACGCCGCCGAACTCGTCCCACTTCGTGAAGAACTCGAGCGGGACCGGTCCCGGCGCCGCCGCGGCGGACGCCGTTTGCCCGAAAGCGCTCGCGCAGACCATCACCCCGGCCAGGAGAGAAAACAGACGCATGGCAAGCTCCGTGCACCGCTGTACGTTGTAGTTGTGTACGGAATTCTAGGCAGCCGTGCTGCCGGCTGGAAGGGCGGGCCGGAGCAACAGGGAACAATTTACCTGCCTCGTCAGTATCACCGTTCAGATTGTCGGGCTAAAGCCCGGCGCACACCGGGTGACAACGATGACGAGGGTCTGGCGCTGCTTGCGTGCGTGGAGTGTCCCGGTATTCATACTGGGGCTTGCCGCGTGCTCCAACGGGCGCGGCAGCCTGGAAGAGGGCCCGGGCGGCGGTCAGCAGCAGGAGCCGGGCAAAGTCACGGTCGGAGGCACGATCGCCGGGCTCTCCGGCACGGGTCTGGTTCTGCAGAACAACGGCGCCGACGATCTCGCAGTCGCGGCGAACGGGTCGTTCGCCTTCAAGACCTCGGTCGACGCGGGGTCGCTCTACAACGTTACAGTTCTCACGCAACCCGGCGCTCCCGTGCAGTTGTGCTCGGTCGCGAATGCGAGCGGCACGGCGCCGGCGACCAATGTCACCAGTGTCAGCGTCACGTGCAGCACCGGCTCGTTCAGCGTCGGCGGCACGGTCTCCGGCCTGTCGGGTAGCGGACTGGTCCTGCGCAACAACGGCGCAGACGATCTGGAGATCGCATCGAACGGCAGCTTTACGTTTGCCACCGATGTCGCGAGCGGCAGCACGTTCGAGGTTACGGTCTCGACGCAGCCGAGCCAGCCTTCGCAAACCTGCACGGTGGCGGACGGCACAGGGACGGTCGGCGGCGGCAATGTGCGCACTGTCAAAGTCAGTTGTGCAACGAACACCTTCACGATCCGCGGCACGGTCAGCGGACTGCAGGGTTCCGGCCTCGTGCTTCAGAACAACGGCGGCGACGACGTCGGCGTGCAATCCGACGGCGCCTTCGCCTTCGCGACGAAGATTCCGAGCGGCTCGCAGTACAGCGTCGCGGTCAAAACGCAGCCTGAGAGTCCGCCGCAGGCGTGCTCGGTGCAGGGCGGCTCGGGCACCGTCGCCGATGCTGACGTCGACAACATCGTGATCACTTGCGTGCTGCGCGAGTTCACGATCGGCGGCACGCTCAGCGGACTGGTGGGTCAGGGACTCGTGCTCGCGAACAATGGCAGCGACAGGATTTCGCCGACAGCGAACGGGCCGTTCACGTTTCCGACCGGCGTGCTCAGCGGGCGACCGTACAATGTGACGGTGCAAACCCCGCCGCTTCGTCCATTGCAGCTGTGTCGTGTCACCGATGGCAGCGGCGTCGTCAGCAACGCGAACGTCACGAACATCTCGATCCAGTGCGCCACGATCGGCTTCGGTGTCGGCGGCAGCGTCTCGGGGCTTCAGGGTTCGGGCCTGGAATTGCAGAGCAACGGCGAGAAGCTGCAGATCGCTGCGAACGGCAAGTTCCTGGTGCCCGCCTCGTTGCCGGACGGGACCCCGTACGACCTCAAGGTCAGCCGGCAGCCGGCGAATCAGGTTTGCAGCGTCAGCAATGGACGCGGCGTGCTCGAGAACTCGGATGCCGCGGACGTGATCGTCACCTGCCAGTGAGCGATCCGGTCCTCTACGGGCTGGCCCGCAGCGTTTACACGCGCATCGTACGTCTGGCACTCGAAGAAAAAGCCGTTCGCTATTCGCTCGAAGAAGTCGAGATCTTCGGGCCACAGGGCGTGCCCGCGGCGCATCTCGCGCGTCAGCCCTTCGGCCGCATTCCTGCGTTCGAGCACGACGGCTTCGTGCTGTACGAAACGGATGCGATCACGCGGTACATCGACGAAGCGTTCGCCGGGGCCCGCTTGCAACCGCAGCTGTTGCGCGCCCGGGCGCGCATGAACCAGGTGATTGCAATCGTCGATGCGTATGCCTACCGGCCGATGATCTGGGGCGTCTTCGCCGCGCGCATCGTCGCGCCGGAAGAGGGCGTCGCGCCCAACGAGATGCTCGTCGCAGAGTCGCTGACAAGATCTCGCACCTGCTGTCGCGCGCTCGAGCAGATCCTGGGTACGAGCCGGTACTTCACGGGCGGTGATGTGACGCTGGCGGATCTGCACGCCTTGCCGATCCTGTTGTACTTCTCGATGACGCACGAAGGGCGCGAAACGTTGTCGGCGCATCCGCGCCTGCGCGCTTGGCTCGACGCGACGGCGGCGCGTCCGAGCGTGCAGCGAACGAAAGGCAAGTTCGAGCTCGCGCGCTAGCGCCGTCCGTCCACCAGGATGAACGCGATGCGCGCGAGGGCGCCGGAGCGATTCGCCCACGCGTGATTGGTGCCGCGCTGGATCAGGATGTCGCCTGCGCGCATGACAGTCTCGCCTTCGTCCATGACTGCCACGAGCTCTCCCTGCAACACGATCGCGTAGTCGATCGTGTCGGTGACGTGCATGCCCGGATGTCGCTTGTGCGCGGAATCGTGCTTAGCATCCGCGAACATCGCGGCGAATACAGCCTCGGTCGCACGTCGCTGCGCTTCGGGATCTTTGTCCTCGGGCGGGATGTCGATCACACGTAGCACTGTGCCGCCCTTCGGCGGCAGCACGCCGCGATGTTCGAGCACCGAGTCGGGTGCATCGACCGGCGCGGGGCTACCGATCGTCCGCCAGAGATTGTTGTTCCGATAACCCTCGCGTCCCTGCATTGTCATCATCGCCGGCGAAACGCCGTCTTCGGCGATGTATGAGCGACCGTGGGCGTCGATACCGGTGACGATGCGTCGTACCGGCGGCAGAGACGTCGACATGGCGGTCTCCGGTGAGCTTATTTTGCGAACAGCCGCGACGGATCCTTGAACGCCTTGAACTCGAGCGCGTTGCCCGACGGATCGTAGAGGAACAGCGTGGCCTGCTCGCCGACTTCGCCGCGAAAGCGGATGCCGGGCTCGAGCACGAAGCGCGTGCCGCCCTCGCGCAGGCGCGCGGCGAGCTCGTGCCAGTCGTCCCAGTCCATCACCACGCCGAAGTGCGGCACCGGTACTTCCTTGCCATCCACCTCGTTGAAGTGCACGGCGCGGCGCGTCGGATCGAGATGCGCGACCAGCTGGTGGCCGAAGAAGTCGAAGTCGACCCATTCGGCCGAGCTGCGTCCTTCGGGACAGCCGAACAGCCGTCCATAAAATGCGCGCGCGGCTGCGAGATCGTGGACGGGGATCGCGAGATGAAACGGTGCGGGCATGACGTATCGTACAATGCGCGGTCTCGTTTGCTCCAGCCGAGGTGTCCGTCCATGCATCAAGCATTCTGGAAATCCTGCACTCTGGTTGTGTCGGCGCTGCTTGCCGCGGGAACGGCATGGGGTGCAACTGCGGACACCGCGGAGCGCGGCCTCGAGCAGAAGTTCGACGCGCAGCTGCAGGCATCGGACCTCGAAGCCTGGATGAAGCAGATGTCCGCCCGGCCAACCCACGTCGGTGCGCCGCATGACAAGGAGAACGCGGAATTCGTGCTGCAGCAGTTCCGCGCGTGGGGCTGGGACGCGCAGATCGAAACGTTCGACGTGCTGTATCCGACGCTCAAGCAGCACAGTCTCGAGCTGGTCGCACCGACACACTTCGTCGCGTCGCTCAAGGAGCCGCCGATCGAAGGCGACAGCACCTCGACGCAGACCGACGGCCTGCCGCCGTATCACGCGTATGGCGGCGACGGCGACGTGACCGCGCCGCTCGTCTACGTGAACTTCGGCATGCCCGACGATTACAAGGAGCTTGCCCGGCGCAACATCGACGTCAAAGGCAAGATCGTCATCGTTCGCTACGGCGCGGGCTGGCGCGGCCTGAAGCCGAAGCTGGCGCAGGAGCACGGCGC
>DATEKT010000282.1:0-28567 GCA_035277305.1 Steroidobacteraceae bacterium
AATATGCTCGCCAAGATCGCCAAGATCGCCAAGGAAGAAAAAGGATCAGTATTCCGGCCAGGAAAAATCCGGCTTTCCGATACGCGTTTAGCGGCGCTTTTTGAGTGCGCTAGCGACGTCCCGTGTGCGCAGCTCCTTGCCTTCCAGGCAGCGATCGAGCGCCGCGCGCAGCAGCGCACGCGCCTCGGCACAGACTGCCGGGTCCGCGAAATCCTCGCGAGCGACGGCGAGCAGCGTGCTGCCGGAGAAAATACCGGCGCCTTCGGCGACGCCGTCGAGGCGCGTGGCGCCCTGCTCGAGACGGTAACGATAGGCGTAGCGGGAATCGAGCGGACGGCCGAGGTCGCAGTCGCGCTCCAGCGCGAGCCCGTAGCCGAGAGCGTCGAGCAGCCGTTTCTCGAAGAGCCGCAGGGAGCGCACGCCGTCGGCGTCGGTCTTGAGCGAGGCGAGCGTGATGTCGTACAGCGCGAAGACATCAGGATGGCTGTCGTGGCGCGCGAACAGCTTCAGCAGCAGCTCGTTGAGGTAGAAACCGCTGACCAGCCGGTCGGGCGGCAGCGCGGACATCGCGCCGTCGAACTCCGCGGCCGTCAGCTGGCCCGCCTCGCCCTTGCCGCTCCAGGACACGAGCACGCGGTTGAACGGCTGCAGAATGGACGCGAGCGCCGCACCTGCCTTGCGCGCACCGCGAGCGCCGCGCGCGAATACCGACACGCGGCCGTAGTCGCGCGTGAACAATTCGAGAATCCGACTGGTGTCGCGGTAGGGACGGTGATGCAGGACATACGCCGGTTGCAACTGCACCCGTCGTGCGTCGCTCACGTCTCGTAGCCCAGCTGGCGCAGGGCAGTTTCGTTGTCGGACCAGTTCTCCTTCACCTTGACCCACAGCTCGAGATGCACCGGGCGCTTGAACAGCTCGTTCATCTCGATGCGCGCCGCACGGCCGACTTCCTTGAGCTGCTCGCCGGCGTTACCGATGACGATCGCTTTCTGACCGCTGCGCTCGACCCAGATCACTGCGTTGATCAGCAAGCGGCCCTCTTCTTCCTTGAACTGCTCGATGACGACCGTCACGCCGTACGGCAGCTCCTGCCGCAGGCGCAGCGTCAGCTTCTCGCGCACGATCTCCGCCGCCTGGAATTCCTGCGAGCGATCCGTCACCTGGTCCTCGGGGAAATGCGGCGGCGACTCGGGCAGGTAGCGCGCGATCGTCGCGGGCAGCTGCTCGATGTTGCTGTGCTTGAGCGCCGACAGCGGCACCACTTCCGCAAAGCTCGCGCGCCGGTTGAGCTCATCGATGAACGGCAGCAGGCGCTCCTTCGGGAACACCTTGTCGGCCTTGTTGAGCACCAGGATGATCGGACGCTCCTGCTTCAGCAGCTCATCGAGCACACGCTGATCCTCTTCCGTCCAGCGCAGCGCCTCGACGACGAACAAGTTGACGTCCGCGTCGTGGAGCGACGCGAGCGCCGCGCGGTTCATGTGGCGGTTCATCGCGCGCCGCGCGCCGGCATGCAGGCCCGGCGTGTCGACGAAGATCACCTGCGCCTGCGGCCGCGTCAGGATGCCGAGGATGCGGTGACGCGTCGTCTGCGGCTTCGGACTGACGATGCTGATCTTCTGGCCGAGCAACGCATTCAAGAGCGTCGACTTGCCGACATTCGGCCGGCCGACGATCGCGGCAAAACCGCAGCGATGCTCCGCTGCACGCTCGTTCACTGCTGGGTACCTTGTTGAGTCTGCATGAGTGCGTTGAGGATCAATTGCGCGGCGGCCTGCTCGGCGCGGCGGCGGCTCGGCCCGCTGGCGACCACCTTGAGCCCGAGTGCGTCGACCGAGCAGCGCACCTGGAAGAGCTGATTGTGAGCCTCTCCGGACGTGGATTCGACTGCATAACCCGGCAGCGGCAGACCGCGGGCCTGCAGCGTTTCCTGCAAACGGGTCTTGGGATCCTTCAGTTCCGCCGCGCTCGGCAGCCGGTCGAGCCGCGGCACGATCAGCCGCTCGATGACCGCGGAGGCCGCGTCGAAACCGCCGTCGAGGTAGATCGCGCCGAACAGCGCCTCGAGCGCGTCCGCCAGGATCGACTTGCGGCGAAAGCCACCGGACTTGAGCTCGCCCGAGCCGAGCCGCAGCTGGTCGCCGAGCTCGATCTCGGCGGCGACGACCGCAAGCGCTTCGCCGCTGACCAGGCTGGCCCGGAAGCGCGACAGCTCACCCTCGTCGGCCGCGCCGAATTCGCGGAACACCAGCATGGCGACGACGCAGTTGAGCACCGCGTCGCCGAGGAACTCCAGCCGTTCGTTGTGCTGACCGCCGGCGCTGCGGTGAGTCAGTGCTGCTTCCAGCAGCGCTGCGTCACGGCACTCGTAGCCGAGCGCGTCGTGCAGCCATTCGCGTGCTGTCTTCAAGCCCGCTTCATTAACCGCCGGTGGCGTCCGGCTTGACCTCGACGGTCTTGTCGAAATCCGCGACCAGCGAAACGTTGCCGATGAACGGCGCCTCGGCCCGGTACCACGCACGCATGGTCCAGCCGGTGCCGGCTTTCTTGATCTCGATATCGGGCGGCTGCACGCTGTCGATGGTTTCGATCGTCCAGCGGCGGTCGAGCGAATTGCGCAGCTGGGTGGGCGTGGTCGGGCCGCCGGAATGCTCCTTGGCAGTCTCCTCCAGCGCGCGTGCAACGGCCATGTACTCCAGATAGATCGGCACGAGACGGATGCCGGCGTACACGGCGAATCCGAGGATCGCGACGATCACCACAATGCCGATGAACGTGGCGCCGCGCTGGCGAGAACGCATAGTCGAGCTCCCCAAGAAAGTAGCGATTTTCACTCACCGCTGTCTGTCATAACTGGCGGCTGGCGTCCAGCGGGCAGTCCACACTCCGCACCCGCGCCGCCATTTTTTAATAAATCGGGCTCAATGGATCGGGTCGCCGATACGGCTCCAGATCGGCGCGTCGGGCAGATCCCAGTTCAGCCAGATGCGAACGGCCTTGCCGACCAGGTTGCGCTCCGGGACGAAGCCCACCCTCTCGAAGCGGCTGTCCTGGCTGTTGTCGCGGTTGTCGCCCATGAAGAAGTAGTGCCCTTCCGGCACCACCTGGTCGTAGTCGGGCGGCTGGCGGTTCTGGTACAGCACCTGGTGCGTCACCTCGCCGAGCTTCTCGGTGCCGAGCCGGGCGTTCGGGTTGCGCGCCCCGGACTGGCCGACGCCCTGGTACAGGCCATTGAGCTGCACGTCGATCTTCTGGCCGTTCACGTACAGCTGGTCATCGCGCACGGCGATGTGGTCGCCCGGCAGGCCGACCAGCCGCTTGATGTAGTTCGTGGAAGGTTCCGCCGGCAGCCTGAACACGATCACGTCGCCGCGCTGCGGCTCGCCGATGCTCAGGATCTTGCTGTTGATCACCGGCAGGCGCAGGCCGTACGCGTACTTGTTGACGAAAATGAAATCGCCGTCGAGGAGCGTCGGCATCATCGAGTCGGACGGGATGCGGAACGGCTCGAACAGGAACGAGCGGATCAGCAGCACGATCAGGATCACCGGGAAGAACGAGCGCGCGTACTCGACGACCATCGGCTCGCGCACCTCTTCCGGCGGCACGCCGCGGGCCGCGGCAGCAGCCAGCCGCTCGCGCTTGAACGCAACGATGTCGATGGCCCAGATGACGCCCGTCAGGGCCGTGGCCGCGACCAGGATGAAGGAGAAATCGAAGATCATGCTTATTTTTCCTTGCCGACCTGCAATACCGCCAGGAACGCTTCCTGCGGGATCTCGACCGAGCCGAGCTGCTTCATGCGTTTCTTGCCTTCCTTCTGCTTCTCGAGCAGCTTGCGCTTGCGCGAGATGTCGCCGCCGTAACACTTGGCGGTGACATTCTTGCGCAACGCCTTGACCGTGGCACGCGCGATGACGTGACTGCCGATCGCCGCCTGCACCGCCACCTCGAACATCTGCCGCGGGATCAGCTCCTGCATCTTGTCGACCAGCTCGCGGCCGCGATGATAGGCGTTGTCGCGGTGGACGATCATCGACAAGGCGTCGACGACGTCGCCGTTGATCAGCACGTCGAGCCGCTCGACCGGCGCGCTCTCGAAGCGGTTGAACTCGTAATCGAACGACGCGTAGCCGCGGCTCACCGATTTGAGCCGGTCGAAGAAGTCCAGCACGACTTCGGCGAGCGGCATCTCGTACTGGAGCGAGACCTGGTTGCCGACGTAGTGCATCTTGGTCTGCTTGCCGCGCTTGTCGGTGCACAGCTTGATCACCGCGCCGACGTGCTCGGGCGGCAGCAGGATGTTGGCCGTGATGATCGGCTCGCGGATGTCTTCGATTTCGTTGCTGGCCGGCAGCTTCGCCGGGTTGTCGACATACACGGTGCTGCCGTCGGTGAGCGCAATCTCGTAGACGACGGTCGGCGCGCTGGTCACCAGAGTCAGGTTGTACTCGCGCTCGAGCCGCTCCTGCACGATGTCCATGTGCAGCAGCCCGAGGAAGCCGCAGCGGAAACCGAAGCCGAGCGCGGTCGAGACTTCCGGCTCGTAGTGCAGCGCCGAGTCGTTGAGCTTGAGCTTGGCAAGCGCGTCGCGGAAGCCTTCGTAGTCCTCCGACTTCACCGGGAACAGACCGGCGAACACGCGCGGCTGTACTTTCTTGAAGCCGGCCAGCGGCTCGCTGGCGGGCCGGGCATCGAGCGTGATCGTGTCGCCGACCGGAGCGCCGTCGATCTCTTTGATGCCGGCGATCACGAAGCCGACCTCGCCGGTCTCCAGCGTCTCGCTCGAGACCGACTTCGGCGTGAAGCGGCCGAGCTTGTCGACCTGGTGAGCGCGGCCGGTCGACCACATGCGGATCTTGGCGCCGGTTTTGAGCGAGCCGTTCATGACCCGCACCAGCGAGACCACGCCGACGTAGTTGTCGAACCACGAGTCGATGATGAGCGCCTGCAGCGGCGCTTCGGGCTCGCCGCGCGGCGGCGGGATGCGTCGCACCAGCTCTTCGAGCAGCTCCGGCACGTTCTCGCCGGTCTTGGCGCTGACGCGCAGGGCGTCCTGCGCCTCGATGCCGATGATTTCCTCGATCTCCTTGATGACCTTCGCCGGGTCGGCCGACGGCAGGTCGATCTTGTTGAGCACCGGCAGCACTTCGAGCCCCTGCTCGATCGCGGTGTAGCAGTTCGCGACGCTCTGCGCCTCCACACCCTGGGCGGCGTCCACCACCAGCAGCGCGCCTTCGCAGGCGGCCAGCGAGCGGGACACTTCGTAGGAGAAATCGACGTGCCCGGGCGTGTCGATCATGTTGAGCTGATAGGTCTCGCCGTCGCGGGCGCGGTAGCGCAGCGACACGCTCTGCGCCTTGATCGTGATGCCGCGCTCGCGCTCGAGGTCCATGGAGTCGAGCACCTGCGCCTCCATCTCGCGGGCTTCCAACCCGCCGCACAGCTGGATGAAGCGGTCGGCCAGCGTGGACTTGCCGTGATCGATGTGCGCGATGATGGAAAAGTTACGGATCAGCTTCATCAGGGGAGGCCGGGGCTCCAGGCGGCGGCGGATTATAGCGGTAAGGTCGGGAGGAAGCCCGACCTTACAAAAGCGCCCGTACGCGGTCCGCGTCCAGCCGGTAGGCACAGACGAATTCGCCGTCCGCGGTCAGCACCGGAATGCGCGTGCCATAGCGGTGTTCCAGCTCCGCCTGGCCGTCGATGTCGACGACCTGCACGGCCGCCGCGGCCTCGGGGCCGAGCAGCCCCGCCAGCTCATCGAGCAGGTGCTCGCACAGGCTGCAGTCGGCGCGGCTATAGACCGTCCAACGGGGCATGGGCAACGCGGAGGCAGCGCCGTCGCTATTGCGGGCGCTGCTGGTCGCGGGCGACTGGCGCCGGGGCCAGTCCCGCATCTTCCTTGGTGACGGCTTCGGCGATCGCCTCGACCGTGGCGGCCGGCACTTCGCCGACGGCGGTGACCTGATGACCGTCCAGGTCGCGCGAGAACGCGAACGCCGCGCCGACCTTGGCCAACCCGCGCATCGCCTCGGTTTGCGGCGAGCGCGGCTCGATGAACACCGAGACCGAGGCGAGGCCGTCCGACAGCACCAGGTGGCGCACCGGGACGTTCGAGCCGGCGATGATCTGCAGCCGCCACGTCGTGAGGCGGAAGCCGGACGGCAGGCGGATCATGTTCCAGCCGAGCGGCACGTTGGCCACGCGCGGCATCTGCGCATCCTGCCGCACCCAGCGGAAGTCCTTGCCATCGACCGCCGGCTTGACGGCGTCGAGCGGAATACGGTCGCGGAAATTGAGCTCGGCGAACACGATCTGCTCGATGACGTTGCCATTGCGATCGCACAGCTGCGACATCAGCGGCATCGCGGTCTCGTCGTCGAGCCACAGGCGATAGCCATACCGAAACTCATCGCGCGGCTGCACCAGGATCACTTGCGTGCGGCGGCCGAGCGCCTTCTTGAACGCGCCGCGCTCGATGCTGTAATGCTCCTCGAGCTGCTCGTTGTAGAGCGGCACCGTGGCCATCAGCGTGCGATCGTCAGTGCGCTTTTCCGTGAGCACCATCCGCCGGTCCGGCAGATAGCAGATCACTTCTTCCTGGTTGCGAATGATCTCGCGGCCGCTGCCGTCGAGCGAAACCAGGCGCTCGGTGACCTTGCCCTTCTCGACGCGATGGATGATGCGCATCGTCTCGGGCGCGCGCGCGTTGCGCACGTGCAGGTACCGGCCGTCGTAGTTGCGGGTGGCGAGCGATTCGGACATGCGCTCCAGCCACTCGCGCGCGGCCCGGTCGGCCGCGTCCGCCGAGCTCATCGCTGTGAGCGCGACGGCGGCGAGCGCGACAGAGTATTTGAATACGGTCATCGAGGCGTTATTGCGACTGCGTCGCCGGCGATTGCTTCTCGCCCGTGACGCGGATCTCACCGTTGGCGCCCGTCTCGTCGTTCACGACCGTGGTCGCAACGTCCGGGTCGCCATCGTCTTCCGAAAGCACGCCGGTCAGCACCGAGCGGCGCGCGAGCGGGGAAGAATATTCGCTGTGAGCGACGACGTAGTTCGTGAGGCGCGTGGCCGGCACGAATGCCGGCGACGAAGTGGAAGTCGGTACGACGTAGTCAGTGCTCTGCGCCACGACAGCTGACGGCGCAACAGCCGGCGCATTCGTGGCGACGGAGTCCGGCGTAACGCCTGTTTGCTGCGCGGAGAAGACTGCGATGGCCGCGACCGTGGCGGCGATGCCGAAGCCGGCAACCGGCCGCAGGCGGCGAAGCAGGACTGGGGAGACGCGGGGAGCACGGCGCTCGGTGGCGGGCTCCTGCTCGATGGCGCCCATCACCTTGTCGGCGAAGGAACGCGACGCGATCGCTGGCTTGCTGTGGCGAAGGGCTTCACCGATGACGGTGTAGCGCCCGAGTGCCTCGCGCAGCTCGGGAGTGCGTTCCAGACGCTTCAGCAACAAATCGAGCTCTGCCGCCGGCAGTTCGCCGTCCAGGCAGGCAGAAAGCTGTTCGTTCACCGGCTCGGTCATGGGTTCGCCACCACCGTCGACTTCAGCAACATTGCCAGCATCCGACCCTCCAATACAACGCACCGTTCCGACGCAACTCGCAATTTCACAATTTCCGCCGCTCAATCCAGCAGCGGCTTCAATTTCCGGTCGATCGCCTCGCGCGCCCGGAATATCCGCGAACGCACCGTGCCGACCGGGCAATCCATCGCCTCCGCAATCTCCTCGTACGACATTCCTTCCAGCTCGCGCAGGACGATTGCCGTCCGCAAATCCTCCGGCAGCTGCTCCATCGCACGCTCCACCACGTTGCGGATCTCCTCGGTGAGCAGCACCCCTTCGGGGGTATCGCCCTCCTTGAGTCGCGCATGGCGGTCGTACTGCTCCGGATCCTGCAGATCCAGATCGAAGTCCACCGGCCGCCGGCGGTTCGACACCAGCGCGTTCTTGGCGGTGTTGATCGCGATGCGATACAGCCACGTGTAGAACGCACTGTCGCCGCGAAACGAAGCGAGCGCCCGGTAGGCCTTGAGGAAGGCTTCCTGGGCGACGTCCTCGGCCTCCGCGGCGTCCGAGACGAACCGGCCTACCAGCTTGAGCACCCGATGCTGGTACTTGCGTACCAGCAGGTCGAAGGCGGCCTTGTCGCCTGCCTGGACCCGCTCGACGAGCTGCTGGTCGGAGTCGTCCGGCGTCATCGACGGGCGCCCTCTCCGGCTGCACGAATAGACTGGCGACCCACGGGAAAGTTCGGGGGAAAGTTCGCGGAATTACGGCACATTTTCGCGGCTTCGTGACGCCGTTCGCGAACCGTTCTCATCAGCGCGGGGCTTCGGGCAATGCCCGCTCCAGCGCCCCGATGCGCAGGCGGACCGCCAGCGCCCGCAGCTGGCTCGGCGGCAGGTCTGAGGCCACCAGCAGCATCGAACGGAAGCGGCAATTTGGGGTTCGCCACTGCAGCCACAGCGCGTTGCCGAACAGCCGGGTGCCGCCCGCCAGCTCCCCCGTGAATGTGCGTTGGCGACTATCGGCCAGCAGCCAGCGGCCGTCGCCCCGCCAATCCAGTCCGACGATCCGGTGCCTGGAGCCGATCCAGCCGGCCCTCCAGAACCCGAAGCCGATGGCTGCCAGGCAGGCGGCGCCCGCGAGCAGGCTCATCCTGGACTCCACGCCGAGCAGGAGCACGGCGCACGCGCCGCCGCCGAGCACGAGCCATCCCGCGCAGCGTTCGGCACGGCGTGTTCGGACATCAAGCGTGAGGGTCGGTGAGTTTCGCGATGACATGAGCCCAGTGAGCATCCGCCGGAACGTGCCGCCGCGTCACGAAGTCGAGCAGCTCGGGATCCGGCAGGTCGAGCAGCGCTTCGAACGCCTGTTGTTCGGCGGCCGGGGCGGAAGGATAGCGTTCCCGGAGGTATCGTTCGAGCAGAACGTCCAGCTCGCGCATGCCACGGCGGCACCGCCAGCGAAGCCGGTCCCGCTTCTGACCGTCCACGCTAGTGCCGGCGCTCGGCAATCTTCTTCTTGATCTCGGCGATGGCCTTGGCCGGGTTCAGGTCCTTCGGGCAGGCCTCGGTGCAGTTCATGATCGTGTGGCAGCGGTACAGGCGGAACGGATCCTCGAGCGCATCGAGCCGGTCGCCGGTGGCCTCATCGCGGGTGTCGACGATCCACCGATAGGCGGCCAGCAAGGCGGCGGGGCCGAGGTAGCGGTCGCTGTTCCACCAGTAGCTCGGGCACGAGGTCGAGCAGCACGCGCACAAAATACACGCTGCCGCCCGATCGATCTTTTCCTGGTCCTCCTTCGACTGCAGCCGCTCGCGATCCGGCGGCGCCGGCGTGCGCGTCTGCAGCCACGGCTTCACCGATGCGTACTGCGCATAGAAGTCCGTCAGGTCCGGCACCAGGTCCTTGACCACCGGCATGTGCGGCAGCGGATAGATCTTGATCGTGCCGCGGATGTCCTCGTTCGCCCTGGTGCAGGCCAGCGTGTTCAGGCCATCGATGTTCATCGCGCACGAGCCGCAGATGCCTTCGCGGCAGGAGCGGCGGAACGTCAGGGTCGGATCGATCTCGTTCTTGATCTTGATCAGCGCGTCCAGAACCATCGGGCCGCAGCTCGCCATGTCGACCTCGTAGGTGTCGACGCGCGGGTTCTCGCCCGACTCCGGATCGAAGCGGTAGATCCTGAACGCGCGCACCTGCTTCGCACCCGCGGGCGCTTTGAACACCTTGCCGGGGCGGATCCTGGAGTTCGCGGGCAGACGAAATTGCGCCATGTTCAGTAGGTCCTGGCTTTCGGCGGGATCGGCTCGACGTCGCTCGTCAGCGTATTGAGATGCACGGGGCGATAGTCGAGGCGCACCGTGCCGCGCCCGTCGACCCAGCACAACGTGTGCTTCATCCAGTTGACGTCGTCGCGATCGGGGAAATCCTCGCGCGCCTGCGCGCCGCGGCTCTCCTTGCGATTCGCGGCCGAGCGGATGGTGGCCACGGCCTGCCCGAGCAGGTTGTCCAGCTCGAGCGTCTCGATGAGATCGGTGTTCCAGATGAGCGAGCGATCGCTGACGTTGACGCTGGCGAACGACTGCACCACTTCGTCGAGCTTGCGCACGCCCTCGTCGAGCGACTCGCCGGTGCGGAACACGGCGGCGTGCGCCTGCATCACGCGCTGCATGTTGAGCCGGATCTGCGCGGTGCTGATCGAGCCCTTGGCGTTGCGCAGCTTGTCGAGGCGGCTGACCGCGAGGTCTCCCGAATCTTTGGCGAGAGGTTTGTGCTGCGTGCCTGGCTTGACCGTCGCTGCGCAATGGCGCGCGGCCTCGCGGCCGAACACGACGAGGTCGAGCAGCGAATTCGAGCCGAGGCGGTTCGCGCCGTGCACCGAAACGCAGGCAGCCTCGCCGACGGCCATCAGCCCCGGCACGACGCTGTCCGCGTTGCCGTTCCTGATCGTGACGACCTCGCCATGCACGTTCGCCGGAATGCCGCCCATGTTGTAGTGGACGGTGGGCAGCACCGGGATCGGCTGTTTCGTGACGTCGACGCCGGCGAAGATCTTGGCCGTTTCCGCGATGCCGGGCAGACGCTCGTGGATCACTTCCGCGCCGAGATGCTCGAGGTGCAGGAAGATGTGGTCCTTGTGCTCGCCGACGCCGCGGCCTTCGCGGATCTCGATCGTCATCGCGCGGCTCACGACGTCACGCGACGCGAGATCCTTCGCGTTCGGCGCATAGCGCTCCATGAAGCGCTCGCCGTTGGCATTGCGCAGGATGCCGCCCTCGCCGCGCACGCCCTCGGTGATCAGGCAGCCCGCTCCATAGATGCCGGTCGGATGGAATTGCACGAACTCCATGTCCTGCAGCGGCAGACCCGCGCGCAGCACCATGCCGCCGCCATCGCCGGTGCAGGTGTGCGCCGAAGTGCAGGAGAAGTAGGCGCGCCCATAGCCGCCCGTCGCGAGAATCGTCTGGTGCGCGCGGAACCGGTGCAGCGTGCCGTCAGCCATGTTGATGGCGACGACGCCGCGGCATTCGCCGTTCTCCATGAGCAGGTCGATCGCGAAGTACTCGACGAAGAATTGCGCTTCGTGCCGCAGTGCCTGCTGATACAACGTATGCAGCATCGCGTGACCGGTGCGATCGGCCGCAGCGGCGGTGCGATGCGCCGGCGGACCCTGACCGAACTTCGTGGTCATGCCGCCGAACGGCCGCTGGTAGATGCGTCCGTCGTCGGTGCGCGAGAACGGCAAGCCATAGTGCTCGAGCTCGATCACTGCATTCGGCGCTTCCTTGCACATGAACTCGATCGCGTCCTGATCGCCGAGCCAGTCCGACCCCTTGACGGTGTCGTACATGTGCCAGCGCCAGTCGTCCTCGCCCATGTTGCCGAGCGCCGCGCTGATGCCGCCTTGCGCGGCGACAGTGTGACTGCGCGTCGGAAAGACCTTGGTGATGCACGCGGTCGACAGGCCGGAGTGCGCCAGGCCGAACGTCGCGCGCAAACCCGCACCGCCGGCGCCGACCACTACGACGTCGTAGCTGTGATCGATGAACTTGTACTCGCTCATGCGCCCCCGCCGAACGCGATGCGCAGCACCGCGAAAACCGCCAGCGCAGCGACCGCTACGTGCGCGAATGTGAGCAGCATCATCGTCCCGATCTTGAGGCCGTGGTGATGCACGTAGTCCTCGACGACGACCTGCACGCCGAGCAGCGAGTGATAGACGAGCGTGCCGATGAGCAACAGGAGCAGCACGGCGTTCACCGGCAGTGCGATCCAGGTCGTCACGATCGCGTAGCCGAAGCCCGGCATCCGCAGCAACGAAGCGATGAACCACATGCCGAGCAGCACCAGCGCAACGGACGTCACGCGCTGCGACCACCAGTGGCTGGCACCCTCTTTCGCCGTTCCAAGTCCCGTGACACGGCCGATCGGACTGCGCAGACTCATGTCGCGCCTCCGCCGTGGCCGCGCAGGATCAGGAACCAGAACAGTGCGGTGCACGCGATCGCGCCGAGGAACACGATCCAGCCGCTCAGGCGCGCCGACTTGCGCTCCAGCCCATGGCCCGTGTCCCAGGTCAGATGCCGCACGCCGTTGAGCAGGTGATAGAAGAAGGCGAACGAGAAGCCGATCAGCACGATGCGGATCAGCGGGTGGACGAAGAATGCGTGCGCGGTTTCGTACGCCGCGCTGCCGCTCGCAGCGGCGATGAGCCAATAGACGAACAGCAACAGGCCGACCGACAACGCGCAGCCGGTCACGCGATGCAGGATCGACAGGGCCATGCTGTACTGCCAACGGTACACGCCAAGATGAGGCGACAGCGGCCGTCGACGCGTGCTCGTGCTATCCAAGCTCACCCCCGATCAGAAATCGCGACTTCAGAAATCAATGCAGCGCCCGTTCTTTTCCCAGTCGCCGTAGCGCGTGGGATCGAGACCGCCGCGTCCGCCGACCTCGCGCGGAGGATCGGCTGGTGGCTGCACCGGCCCCGCGGTGTCCGGCGCTGGCACGGCATGACCGGCCAACTCATTCGTATTTGTGGTCGGCAGCGATCCGGACGATGATTGCGTGCCCTGCGACATGCGTAGGCAAGTGTGCCAGAAGCACTTTTGAGGCGGAACCTCGCCTCGTTAGTTTGTCGCGAGGCTTGACTTCGGATTTCGCGAACGGATGGGTCCCCCAATCACTGCCACGCACCTCGCCGCGCTGCGGGTCAGCGGCGCCGACACTCGCTCCTTTTTGCAAGGTCAGCTGAGCGCCGACATCGACGCGCTCACTCCCGCACGGCCATTGCTGTCCACGTGCAATTCCGCGCAAGGCCGGGTGCAGGCTGTGCTATGGCTGGTCGAGCAAGAGGATGGCATTGCGCTGATCCTGCCTGCCTCGATGAGCGAACGGACGGTGACGCGCCTGCGCAAATACGTCTTGCGCTCGAAGGTCGTGATTGCAGAAGCGCCCGCGTCCATCGAGTTGCCGCCCACTCACGCCTATCGCGACCCTGACTGGCGGCTCGCAGGCATCCGCGCCGGACTGCCGCAGGTGTACCCGGAAACGTACGAGACGTTCGTCGCGCAGATGCTCAACCTCGACGTGCTCGGCGGGATCAGTTTCGAGAAGGGTTGCTACACCGGCCAGGAGATCATCGCTCGCACGCATTTTCGTGGAGCGATCAAGCGCCGCATGTTCCGCTTCGGCAGCACGGGCGCCCCGCCCGCACCCGGCACACGCATCCTCGCGGGCGACCAGCACGCCGGCGATGTGGTGGACTCTGCCGCGACGAAAGAAGGAAGCGAGTTGCTCGCCGTGATCAACCTGACGCAGCAGGACGCAGCGCTGGAGCCGGAGTCGAACCGCGGCGAGTTGCTGCGCAAACTCACCCTGCCCTATCCGCTCTAACTCTCCGGCCTCATATACGGGAACAACAGCACATCCCGTATCGACGGCGAATTCGTCAGCAGCATCACCAGCCGATCGATGCCCACGCCCAGTCCCGCCGCCGGCGGCATTCCGTACTCCAGCGCGCGAATGTAATCGCCGTCGTACTGCATCGCTTCCAGGTCGCCCGCGTCCTTGCGCGCCAGCTGCTCCCTGAACCGCGCCGCCTGATCTTCCGGATCGTTCAGCTCCGAGAAGCCGTTCGCCAACTCGCGTCCGCCCACGAAGAACTCGAAGCGGTCGGTCAGGAACGGATCGGAATCATTGCGGCGCGCGAGCGGCGAAACTTCCGCCGGGTACGCGTACACGAATGTCGGCTGCAGCAGCCGCGCCTCCGCAGTCATCTCGAACATGTCGAACTGCAGCTTGCCCGCACCGTCGCCCGGCAGATACTTCATGCCCAGCTTGTCGCACCAGCCGCGCAGGTACTCGACGTCGCGCAGCTTCGCGCGCTCGATGCCCGGATTGAAGTGCACCAGCAGGTCCTCGATCGTGACGCGGCGGAATGGCTGGCCGAAGTCGAACACTTCACCCTGGTATTCGATGCGGCGCGTGCCGAGCACCGCATCGCACAGGCCCTGGCACATGCGTTCGACCAGGCTCATGAAGTCGCTGAAGTCCGCGTATGCCTGGTACAGCTCCAGCATCGTGAATTCGGGGTTGTGCTTGGTCGAGACACCTTCGTTGCGGAAGTTGCGGTTGATCTCGTAAACGCGCTCGTAGCCGCCGACCACGAGGCGCTTCAGATACAGCTCCGGCGCGATGCGCAGGTACAGGTCCATGTCGAGCGCGTTGTGATGCGTGACGAACGGCCGCGCCACGGCGCCGCCGGCGATCGCCTGCATCATCGGCGTCTCGACTTCCAGAAAGTCCATCGCGTCGAGGAAGTCGCGCAGGTACTTGATGATGCGCGTGCGCGTCTTGAACACCTGGGCGCTGGCCGGGTTGACGATGAGATCGACGTAGCGCTGGCGATAGCGGATCTCCTGGTCGGCGAGACCGTGCCACTTGTCGGGGAGGGGGCGCAGCGACTTCGTCAGCAGCCGCAGCTTCTCGGCGCGCACCGTGAGCTCGCCGGTCTTGGTCTTGAACAGCACGCCTTCGACGCCGATCAGGTCGCCGACGTCCCAGCCTTTGAACTCGTCGTAGCTCGCGCCCAGCCCCTCGCCCTGCGCGAACACCTGCAGCTGCCCGGTGCGGTCCGCGATCTTCGCGAAGCTCGCCTTGCCCATGACGCGCTTCGCGAGCATGCGGCCGCCGACCTTGACGCGGATCGCGTTCTTGTCGAACCACTCGGTCGGCCGGTCGCCGTACGCGGTGAGCAGCTGGTCCGCCAGCGCGTCGCGCCGGAAGTCGTTGGGAAACGCCACGCCGCTGCGCAGCTTGTCGAGCTTGGCGCGACGTTCCGCGATCAGTTTGTTTTCGTCGTCCGACATCACAGCCCCTGCTTCAGACTCGCTTCGAGAAACGGATCGAGACCGCCGTCGAGCACGCGCGTGGTGTCGCCGACCTCGACGTTGGTGCGCAGATCCTTGATGCGCGACTGGTCGAGCACGTACGAGCGGATCTGGTTGCCCCAGCTCACGTCCGACTTCGAGTCCTCGAGCACCTTGGCCGCGGCGTTGCGCTTGTTCACTTCGAGCTCGTACAACTTGGCCTTGAGCTGCTTCCACGCCTTGTCGCGGTTCTTGTGCTGGCTGCGCTCGTTCTGGCACGCGACCACGATGCCGGTCGGCACGTGCGTCAGGCGCACCGCGGACTCCGTCTTGTTGACGTGCTGACCGCCGGCGCCGCTCGAGCGATACACGTCGGTGCGCACGTCCGCCGGGTTGATCTGGATGTCGATGTCCTCATCGATCTCCGGCGAGACGAACACGGACGCGAACGAGGTGTGCCGGCGAGCGTTCGAATCGAACGGCGACTTGCGCACCAGGCGATGCACGCCGGTCTCGGTCCGCAGCCAGCCATAGGCGTAGTCGCCCGTGAAGTTCACGCTCGCGCCCTTGATGCCCGCGACTTCGCCGTCGCTGATGTCGATCACTTCGGTCTTGAAGCCGTGTTGCTCGCCCCAGCGCAGGTACATGCGCAGCAACATCTGCGCCCAGTCCTGCGCCTCGGTGCCGCCCGCGCCGGCCTGGATGTCGAGGAACGCACTGTGCGAGTCCATCTGGCCGGGGAACATGCGCTTGAATTCGAGCTGCTTGACGTCGCGATCCAGCGTCGCGAGATCGCGCTCGACGGACTGCGCCGTCGATTCGTCGTTCTCTTCCACCGCCAGCTGCAGCAGCTCGCCGGCGTCCTTCAGGCCGCTGGTCACGCGGTCAAGCGTGCTCACGACCTGGTCCAGGCGGGCGCGCTCGCGGCCCAGCTCCTGAGCCTTGTCGGGCGTGTTCCAGATCGCGGGGTCTTCGAGCTCCCGGGTTACTTCGGTGAGCCGCTCGCTCTTGAGGTCGTACTCAAAGGAACCTCCTCAGCGCCTCATTGCGCTCGGTCAGGTCTTCGAGTGAACGGCGGATCTGGTTGGTTTCCATGGCGGGGAGTCGAAGTGGGCGAGCGCGGGATGTTACAAGACCCGCAAATACTCCACCACCAGCTGCACCTTCTCCAGCCCGTTGTACTGGTTGACGTCCAGGCGATAGGCCAGCTCGACCCGCGAATCCGGCTTTACCTGGGGCGCATCGGCGTCGTCGAAGTGCCGGAACGCAATTGCCTCGCACAAGCCGCCGTCCCCGTCTTGGAGATCCAGCCTGAGATGCCGCTCCCCGACGATGCGCGTGGCGCGCACCTGGAAACAGTCGTCGAACACCGGCTCGGGAAACGCCTGACCCCACGGACCGCCGGACTGCAGCAGCCGCGCGACGTCGATGGTGCGCTCGCGCCCGCTCAGCGGGCCGTCCGAATGCACGATGCCGATCGCATCTTCGATCGTCATCCAGCGGCGCACTTCGGCATCGAACGCGGCGCGGAACGCTTCGAGCGCAGCGGCGCGCAGCGTCAGCCCCGCAGCCATAGCGTGCCCGCCGAACTTCTCGACGAGCTCCGGATGACGCACGGTCACGGCATCGAGCACGTCGCGAATGTGCACGCCGTCGACAGAGCGCGCCGATCCTTTCAACGTGCTCGCATCCGCGCGCGCCAGCGCGATCACCGGCCGATGCACGCGATCCTTCACGCGCGAGGCCACGAGACCGACGACGCCCTGGTGCCAGGTCTCGTCGAACAGGCACAAGCCGAGCGGCAGCGCCGGATCCTCGGCGCGCATGTCCTCGATGGCGAGCATCGCGTCCTGCTGCATCTGCAGCTCGAGCTCGCGTCGATCCTGATTGAGTTGCGCGAGCCGCGCCGCAAGCAGCCGCGCTTCGACCAGGTCATCGGTGAGCAGGCATTGGATGCCGATCGACATGTCGTCGAGCCGGCCGGCTGCATTCAGGCGCGGCCCGACCTGGTAGCCGAGGTCCGAGGCGAGCGCCGTTGTGGGCGCGCGGTTCGACGTCTCGAGCAATGCGCGAACACCCGCGCAGCACTTGCCGGCACGAATGCGTCGCAGGCCCTGCTGCACGAGCACGCGGTTGTTGCGATCGAGCGGCACGAGATCTGCGACCGTCCCGAGCGCCACGAGGTCGAGCAGATCCGCGACCGGCGCCCCGCCCGCGTGCAGACCGCGTGTCTGCATCTCGCGGGTCAAAGCCGCCATCAGATAGAAGGCGACGCCGACGCCGGCAAGCGCCTTGCTCGGGAAAGTATTGCCGGGCGCGTTGGGATTCACGAGCGCGGCCGCAGCCGGTAGCGTCGGCGGCGCGAGATGGTGATCGGTGATCAGCGTATCGATGCCGAGCGAGCGCGCCTCGTCGACGCCGGCGTGACTCGACACGCCATTGTCGACCGTGATGATCAGCGCCGGATGGCGCTGCGCCGCCAGACGCACGATCTCGGGCGTGAGACCGTAGCCGTACTGGAAGCGGTTCGGCACCAGGAAGTCGATCGACGCGAAGCCGAGCCGGCGCAACTGCCGCACGACGAGCGCGGTGCTGGTTGCACCGTCCGCGTCGAAGTCGCCGATCACGACGATCGGGCTGCCCTTCTGGAAATGCGCGCACAGCAGCTCGACCGCCACGCTCACGCCATCGAGCTGACCCACGGGAATCAGCTGATTCAGCCCGAGGTCGAGCTCGGTCGCGAGACGCACGCCGCGCGCGGCGTACAAGCGTTTCAGGATCGGATGCAGATCGCCCGCGAGCCCGTCGCTCGCGCCGCCATCGCGCCGTCGGATCGAGCGATTCATCGCGCGGCCCATTGCGCGGGCGTGCGCGCGCTACGCCAGAACTTCAACAGCGCGTGTCGTGCAACCGTGACGCGCCAACGATCGACGACGACTTCGAGTCGCGCGAGCGTGCCGATCGCGAGCGCACGCGTCAGCGGCGCGATCCACGCAGCTTCGAGTACGTCCACATCGTCGGTCGACACGACCGCAACTGCGCGCGAGCTCAGGCGCGCGAGCAACGTCCGGGCCTCGGTCGGGGCGGCGGTCACTTCAGCGTCGTGCAAACGATAGATTCCTCGCAAGTACAGATCGTCTCCGAAAGCCTGCGGCAAGGCGTAGCGCTGCAGGCCGCGGATTTCTCCCGCGCCATGAAACCACACTGCGTTGATTTCCGGCAGGCCTCGCCGCTGGCGCGCCACGTTGACCGGATGCTCGTGCAGGAGCATCTGCAACTCCGTCATGAGCCGGCGCAACGCCGGAGCATCGCCGCCGCGCGGCATCGCCTGCTCCAGCGAATGCGCGGCGCTTTCGGGCGGCGCAGTTTGCACGTCCAGCGCACGGTCGCAATGCACGAGCCAGTCGTCGTGCGAAGTCGTCACCAGTTGCATGCCTGCACTGCGCAGATGTGCAGCAATCGTCGGCTCCAGCTCCGCCAGCTCCGCACGCGTTACGTCACTCGCACCGTGCAACTCGACCGCGGTCAGTCGATCCATCCCGGCCATGAAGTGCATCGGCTGCAGCTGCAGCCAGAAACCGCGCACGGGCTCTCCGACATCGCCCGTACGCATGACCGCGGCGCTCGGGTACTGGTCATGATCGTGCACGCCGAGCGTGTCGAGCAGTGCAAGCTGCCACGTGCTCAGCCCCGCGCGCGGCGCCGGCATCTCGCCGATCGAGCCGCGACCGGCGATTCGCGCCAGCTGCGGCCAGCCAGCGCCGCGATCGGCAATCGCCCGATGCAATGCCGGTGCAATCGACGGCGCGATCAGCGTGAGAGCCTTCGTCATTCGCGCTATCGTAAGTCAATGAGATTGACTGACGACAGAACTGGCGGCGCATTCGTGGTGCGCTCTTATTCTCCCGGCGAAGTGCGCGTCGGCGATGCGGTGCTGCATCGAAGCTGCGTGATCAGCGCCGAGAGGCTGATCGATGACTGGCGGCCGCAGACCCTCGACGAGCTGAGCACAGCGGATCTCGAAGCAGTCTTCGCGTTGCAGCCGGAAATCGTCGTGCTCGGCTCGGGCGCGCGGCAACGCTTTCCCGACACGAAATTGCTCGCGGCGATTCTCGAGCGCGGCATCGGCTGCGAAGTGATGGATACGGGCGCGGCATGCCGCACATACAACGTGCTCGTGAGCGAGTCGCGTCGCGCGGTGGCTGCTTTGTTTCTTTGATCTCCCGGCAAGGCTGCCGGGAGAAGACGCGAGGGACTGAAGTTCGTTCGACCAACTCGTCGCTGCGTGCTCTAAAAAAAGCCTCGCACGACGCAATATTCTTATTGTTTTTGCTTTTGTTCTTCTTCGCGCTGTTTCCTCGAATCCCCCTCGCACCCCCGCGTCTTCTACCGGAAACCCTGCATGCGTCGCCAAGCGACGACATTGGGCGCGGATGTTAGACACACGATCATGTGGAGCGCAACTACTGATCGGTAGCGCGACAGCGCGCGAGCATCCGGCAATGTTCGGGCCAGACTGAGTCTGCCTAATGGTTTCGACTAATCGGCACGGCGCGGCAGGAATGTGAGCGGATTGCCGGGCGTGCCGTTGACGCGAATTTCGAAGTACAGCATCGCATCGCCTTGCGGCCCGGCGCCCATCGTCGCGATTCGTTGGCCCGCCGCCACGGCATCGCCTTCGCGGACCGCGACGGACTGCGTGTGTCCATACGCGCTGAGATAGGTTTCGTTGTGCTTGAGGATCACGAGCTGACCGTAGCCGAGCAGTCCGGAGCCCGTATACACGACGCGGCCCGCGGCGGCGGCGTGGATCTCCGCGCCGAGCTGTCCGCTCACCGTGAGTCCCTGTCCGCCGTTCGGACGCGACGTAAGCGTTGCGATTCCGCCCTCCACGGGCCATTGCCATTGCACGGGAACAGCGCTGGGCACGCTGGCGCGCGCGGTCTGCCGTGCAGGAGATCCCGCGGCGGCAGCGCGGCCGCGCGATGGATACAACTTGAGCACCTGGCCCGGGTGAATCACATAATCGCGGCCGATGCCGTTCCAGCGCGCGAGGTCCTGCCATTCGAGTTTGTGACGCGAGGCGATGGCGGAAAGGGTGTCGCCGCGCTTTACGGTGTAGGTATCCCGACGCTCGGGCGTCGATGAGCACGACGCGAGCAGGACAGCACTCAGCAGCACGACCAGGAGGCTGCTAGCACGCTGAAGGCATCTCACCATCCGTTATCCGCTATCCGCCCGCGCGCCTCACGTTGTGCCCTTGAGCAGCGGCACGAAGCTGACCTGACCGAGCGTTTCCTTCTGGAACTCATCGCCTCGACGCGTCACCCGCAGCAGTTGCTGCTTGCCTTCCGGCCCCACCGGCGCGATCAGCCGGCCGCCCGGCGCGAGCTGCTGGAACAGCACCTCCGGAATCGCCAGCGGCGCCGCGGCCATCAGGATGCCGTCGTAGGGGCCGTGCGCCGGCCAGCCCTGAAATCCGTCCCCGTGACGCAAATGAACGTTCTGAATGCGGAGTTCCCTGAATCGCGTGCGCGCGCGGTCGAGCAACGCGTTGATCCGCTCAACGCTGTAAATGAAGCGCACCAGCGGCGCGAGCACCGCGGTCTGATAGCCGCAGCCGGTGCCGATCTCCAGCACCTTGCCCGGCGTGCCGCCTTCGAGCAGCGCCTCGCTCATCTTCGCGACGACGAACGGCTGCGAGATCGTCTGGCCGTGACCGATCGGGAGCGCTGTGTCCTCGTACGCACGCGTCGCGAGCGCTTCATCGACGAACAGGTGCCGCGGTACGTTGCGGATCGCGTCCAGCACCTGCGCGTTGCTGATGCCCTGCTCGCGCAAGCGCTGAATGAGGCGCTCGCGCGTCCGCGCCGACGTCATGCCGATGCCGGCGCGATTGCCCGGACTCACGTGTCCCTTCCCTGCAGCCACGCGCGCATGTCGTCCAGCATCGAGTGACGCGTCAGATCGATCTGCAGCGGCGTGACCGACACATAGTGATTCGCGACGGCATGGAAGTCCGTGCCCGCACCGACGTCCTGACCGAGGCCCGCGGGACCGACCCAGTACACCGGGCGGCCGCGTGGATCCTCGGCGGCGACGATGCGCTCCGATCGATGACGAAAGCCGAGCCGCGTCGCCTGGTAACCCTTGAGCGCTTCGTACGGCACATCCGGCACGTTGACGTTGAGAATGGTCGCCTGGTGGAGCGGCGAGCGTTGCACGCGCATGACGAGCTCGCTCGCGACGCGCGCGGCCGTCGCGTAGTTCGGCTCCTTTGCAGACTGCACCAGCGACACCGCGATCGCGGGCAGTCCGAGAAAGCGGCCTTCGATCGCGGCTGCGACCGTGCCCGAGTACAGCACGTCGTCGCCCAGGTTCGGACCGTCGTTGATGCCGGAGACGACCATGTCGTGCTCTTCCTCGAACAGGCCCGAGATGGCCAGGTGCACGCAATCCGTCGGCGTGCCGTTGAGCACGTAATACTTGCGCTCGTCGAACGGCAGCACGCGCAGCGGCACGTCGAGCGTGAGCGAATTGCTGGCGCCGCTGCGATTGCGGTCCGGCGCGACGACGGTGATCTCGGCGAGCTGCGCCAGTGCGTTGCTCAGCGCGGTGATCCCCTCGGAGCGGTAGCCGTCGTCGTTGCTGATGAGAATTTTCACGTAGGGAAACTATACTTCAACGGCCTTGATTCCCATATCGAATGAGCATGGGCATGATCGTCGCATGAGCGACACCGACGACGACGACCGCGCGGCGCGAGAATTTCGCGAAGCGATGCGGGACGTGCGCCGCCTGCCGCGCGCAGGCAAGACGGCGCGAGCAGTGCCGAAGCCGCCGGCCAAGGCGCGCTTCACGCGCGCGGATCAGGTCGAGGTGCTGCGTGAAAGCCTGCTGCCGCCCGCAGATGAGGCGCTGCTCTCCACCGGCGACGAGTTGAGCTTTCGCCGCCCGCACGTTCCCGAAAATGTCCTGACGCAGCTGCGGCGCGGCGCGTTCGTGGTCGACGGCGAAATCGATCTGCACGGGATGACTGGCGCGGAAGCCAAGGGCGCGCTGCGCGAGTTCATTGCCGAATCCCTGGAGCAGCGACGGCGTTGTGTGCGCGTCGTGCACGGCAAAGGACGTCGCTCGGGCCCACGCGGGCCGGTGCTGAAGAATGTGGTCAACCATTGGTTGCAACGCGCGGACGATGTGCTCGCATTCGGCTCGGCGCGAGCTGTGGATGGCGGCAGCGGCGCGATCTATGTGCTGCTGAGCTCGAAATAGCATTCGTCAGTCGTCCGCTTCCGGCGTCTGCGCCGTGAAGGCGTTCCCGATCAGCTCATGCAACACCGCCGTCGCAAACGCACCGCGGTGCAGACGAAACTTCAGCTGCACCACGTCACGCTCGATCGCCCACTCGAGTCCCTCGACGCCGATTCGCAGCGCGCGACGCTCGGGCTCGAGCCGGTGCTGGCTCAGACCGCGCGCGAGCACGTCGTGCCGGGCAGCAACCTCCGCTTCGATCGCGGCTGCCGCGCCGCTGGCGGATGCGGGGCCGCTCCACATCGGACCCGTCGGATGAATGTCGAGCCGTGCGCAACGCTCTTCGAGTGCTGCGTCGATCGCGTCCGCGACGAACACGCTACCGCTGCCGTTGAGGTTCACGATCTCTCCCGGCAGCAATGTGTTCCACGTCCCGTCCTGCACTCGCCGCGCGATCACTGCGTTGAAGATGGCCGCGCGCGCCGCGGACAGTGCGAAGCCGCGTTGCCAGCGGTCCTGCGGCGTGGCGCTACCCGAGAACCACGCGAGCGCCGTGCGGAGATTGTTTGCGTCGCGACCGAAGCGCTGCGGACCGAAGTAGTTCGGCGCGCCACCGGCTGCGACCGCGCGCAGTCGTTGCTCGAGGATCGTCGCGTCGCCATCGAACGCCCGCAGCACGATCGTGAAATCGTTGCCCTTCAGCGCGCCGCGCTTGAGCTTGCGCCGGTGGCGCGCGGCCGCGACCACTTCGAACCCCTCGCCCGTGACACCGAGCCACGCATCGCCGATCGCGGAGCGCGCGGGAATCGTGAAGGATTGCTCGGCCACCGCGTCGCGATCCTTGAGGCCGGCAAAGCCGACGTCGCGCGGATCGATCTTCGCGAGCCGCGCCAGCTGCTTCGCGACCCACAGCGTGTTCGCGCCGCGCTTGCGGACCTTCAACAACAAGTGGTCGCCTTCGCCGTCGGCCTCCCAGCCGAGCCACTCGTGCACGACGAAGTCCTCCGGCTCGGCGCGCAGCTGCGCACACCCTGCCGGACCGCCGTGCGCGCACGGCAGCGTCGCCATCTCTTCGAAAACGGTCACGGAGTCTGTTTTCCCGTCGTCTGCTCGATCAGCACGACTGCCTGGCACGCCAGCCCCTCGCCGCGTCCGACGAAGCCCAGGCCTTCGGTGGTCGTGGCCTTGACGTTGACCCGCGCGGCGTCCAGCGCCAGGTCGCTGCCGATGTTGGCGCGCATCGCGTCCCGGTAGCGCCCGAGACGCGGCCGCTCGGCGATGACCGTCGCATCCACGTTCACGACGCGATATCCGCGATCCTGCAGCAGCAGCCGCACCTGGCGCAGGAATGCGCGACTGTCCGCGCCGCGCCAGTGCGGATCGCTGTCAGGGAAATGCATGCCGATGTCACCGAGCCCCGCCGCGCCGAGCAGGGCGTCGCAGATGGCGTGCAGGAGCACATCGCCGTCGGAGTGCGCCAACACGCCGTGCGAGTGCGGCAAGCGCTCGCCGCCGAGCATCACGTGATCGCCGGTCGTGAACGCGTGGACGTCGTAACCTTGGCCGATGCGCAACCCGGTGCTCATGCCACGCTCCATGATTTCAGCAACCTCGCAGCGCGCTCGACATCTTCGGGCAGCGTGATCTTGATGTTGTCCGGGTCGCCGGGCACCAGCCGCGGGTGCAGCCCGAGCGCTTCCACTGCCTGCGCCTCGTCGGTCGGCGTCGAGTGAGAATCGTGCGCGGCACGCAGTGCGCGATCGAGCACGGCGTAGCGGAACATCTGCGGCGTGAGCGCGCGCCAGAGCGAGGCTCGAGACACAGTCTCCTGCACGCGATCGCCGGCATCAGCGCGCTTCAGCGTGTCGACGACCGGAGCGGCGAGCAGCCCACCGACGCTGTCGTCGCCGAGCTCAGCGATCAATCGGTTCAGATCTGCAGCTCGCAGACACGGCCGGGCAGCATCGTGGACCAGCACCCAGTCGCGCTCGGTCGCTTGCGGCGCCAGCGCGCGCAGGCCTGCTCGTACCGAGTCGGCGCGCTCGGCGCCGCCTGTGGCGGTGAGGATCTTCGGGTTGCCGGCGATCGACAGCTCCGTCCAGCGCCGATCCTGCTCCGCGAGCACGACGACGACCCGTTCGCAGCCGGGGTGATCGAGGAAGGGCGCGAGCGCCCATTCGATGACGCTGCGTCCGGCGAGCTGCAGATATTGTTTGGGCAGGGCGGCGCCGACCATGCGGCGCGAGCTTCCTGCCGCCGGCACGACCGCCCACAGCTTGACGGTCATGGGGATGGCTGGGCGGGAGCAGCGCTCGCGGGCGGCGGCGCATTCTGCGGCGACACGACCTGGTAGAACGTCTCGCTCTTGCCGACCATGCCGAGATCGGTGCGGGCGCGCTCCTCGATCGCCGTCGTGCCCTTCTTCAGGTCCTGGACTTCCGCCGCCAGCGTGCGGTTGCGCTCGCGCAGTTTGGCGTTCTGCTCTTCCTGCGCGTCGATCTGCGTCTGCAGCTGCGCGACCTCGCGCACGCTGCCGTCGCCGAACCAAAGTCGGTACTGCAACAGCACCAGCAGGGTCAGCAGACCGGCGGCGACGAACTTCATGGCGTCAGCACGATACCCCGGGCAGCGGCACGGGGAAAGCTTCGGCGCCGGCGTAACGCGCGTCGGCGCCCAGCTCCGCCTCGATGCGCAGCAGCTGGTTGTACTTGGCGATGCGATCGGAGCGCGACATCGAGCCGGTCTTGATCTGCGTCGCGCTGGTCGCGACCGCGATGTCGGCGATGGTGGCGTCCTCGGTCTCGCCCGAGCGATGCGAGACGACTGAGGCGTAGCCGGCCTTGGTGGCCATGTCGATCGCCGCCAACGTCTCGGTCAGCGTGCCGATCTGGTTGACCTTGATGAGGATCGCGTTGGCGATGTGCTTCTGGATGCCTTCCTGCAGGATCTTCGTGTTGGTCACGAACAGGTCGTCGCCGACCAGCTGCACGCGCTTGCCGAGCCGCTGCGTGAGCCCTGCCCAGCCGTCCCAGTCGTTCTCGCTCATGCCGTCCTCGATCGTCACGATCGGATAGCGCCCGACCAGGCCTTCGAGATAGTCGGCGAACTGGGCCGAGGTGAACTTGCGATGCTCGGATTCGAGCTCGTAAATGCCGTCGGCGTAGAACTCGGTGCTCGCCACGTCCAGGCCGAGGAACACCTGCCGCCCGGCTTTGTAGCCGGCGCGATCGATCGCCTCGAGAATCGTCTCCAGCGCGGCTTCGTTCGAGGGCAGGTCCGGCGCGAACCCGCCCTCGTCGCCGACGGCGGTCGAGAGCTTGCGCTCGTGCAGGACCTTCTTGAGCGTATGGAAGATCTCCGCGCCGTAGCGCAAAGCTTCCGAGAGCGACGGCGCGCCGACCGGCAGGATCATGAACTCCTGGATATCGACACTGTTATCCGCGTGCGCGCCGCCATTGATGATGTTCATCATCGGCACGGGCAGCGTCTTCGGTCCGGGGCCGCCGAGATAGCGATACAGCGGCTGCTTTTTGTCACGCGAGGCTGCATGCGCTGCTGCGAGCGAAACCGCGAGCAGCGCGTTCGCGCCCAGCCGCGCCTTGGTCTCCGTGCCATCGAGGGCGATCATCGTACGGTCGATGTCCTGCTGCGCCGTGGGGTCTTTGCCCAGCAGCGCCTTGCGGATCTCGTTGTTCACGTGACCGACAGCCTTGGTCACGCCTTTGCCCAGGTAGCGATTTTTGTCGCCGTCGCGCAGCTCGACGGCTTCGCGCGCGCCGGTCGACGCGCCGGACGGGACCGCGGCGCGGCCCATGACGCCGGAGTCGAGAATCACGTCGGCCTCCACGGTCGGGTTGCCGCGCGAGTCGATGATCTCGCGGCCGCGGATGTCGACGATCTTGCTCATAGCAGACTTTCCTCGTACGGGCGGGACTTCACGGTGCGGTCGAGCTCTACGAGCGTCGTCAGCAGTGGCTCCATGCGGGCCAGCGGCCAGGCGTTCGGTCCGTCGGACAACGCCTTGTCCGGGTCGGGATGGGTTTCCATGAAGACGCCGGCGACGCCCGCTGCGACCGCGGCGCGTGCCAGCACCGGCACGAACTCACGCTGACCGCCGGATGCGCTGCCCTTGCCCCCGGGCAGTTGCACCGAGTGAGTCGCGTCGAACACGACCGGACAGCCGGTCCCGCGCATCACGGACAGCGAGCGCATGTCGGAAACCAGGTTGTTGTAGCCAAAGCTGAAGCCGCGCTCGCAGACCATGATCTGCTCGTTGCCGGTGGAGCGCGCCTTGTCGACGACGTTCTGCATTTCCCACGGCGACAGGAACTGGCCCTTCTTGATGTTCACCGGGCGCTTCTGCGAGCAGACGCTCAGGATGAAGTTGGTCTGTCGCACCAGGAACGCCGGCGTCTGCAGGACGTCGACGACCGCGGCGACTTCGGGCAGCGGCGTGTCTTCGTGCACATCCGTCAGCACCGGCAGGCCGAGCTGGCGCTTGACCTCCGACAGGATGCGCAGCCCTTCTTCGATGCCGGGCCCGCGAAAGCTCTTCGCGGACGAGCGGTTCGCCTTGTCGAAGGAGGATTTGAAGATGAAGGGAATGCCGAGCCGCCCGGTCAGCTCCTTGAGCTTGCCGGCGACATCCAGGACCAACCCCTCGCTTTCGACGACGCAGGGCCCCGCGATCAGGAACAGCGGCCTGTCGGGCCCGACGGTGAAATTGATCAGCTTCACTTCAGGCGCCCGATCATGCGGATTGAGCGACCGGCATCTGCTCCTGCCTGTAAGCCCGCGCCGCCTTTACGAAGCCGGTGAACAGCGGATGACCGTCGCGCGGCGTGGAGCGGAACTCCGGATGGAACTGGCTGGCGACGAAGAACGGATGCGTCGGCAGCTCGATCATCTCCACCAGCCCGTCGCGCGAGAAGCCCGAGAAACGCAGCCCGGCGTTCATCATCTTCTGCAGGTAGCGGTTGTTGAACTCGAAGCGATGGCGGTGCCGCTCCTGGATCAGGTCGGAGTCGTAGATCTGGTGCGCGCGCGAGCCGTGCGACAGCCGCACTTCCTGCGCGCCGAGCCGCATGGTGCCGCCCATGTCCGACTTCTCGGTGCGCTGCTCGGTCGTGCCCTTCTCGTCCTGCCACTCGGAGATCAGCGCGATCACCGGATGCGGCGCCGAGCGGTTGAACTCGGTCGAATGCGCGCCTTGCAGGTTGGCGACGTCGCGCGCGTACTCGATGATCGCCAGCTGCATGCCGAGGCAGATGCCGAGGTACGGAATGCGGTTCTCGCGCGCGTACTGGATCGCCTGGATCTTGCCTTCGATACCGCGCTCGCCGAAGCCGCCCGGCACCAGGATCGCATCGACGCCGTCGAGGCAGCCCGTGCCGTGCTTCTCGACGTCGGTGGCTTCCACGAACTGGATGTTGACGCGCGTTCGCGTGCGCACGCCAGCGTGGATCAACGCCTCCGTCAGCGAAATGTAGGAGTCGCGCAGGTTCACGTACTTGCCGACCATCGCGATCGTCACGGCCGTGTCCGGGTTGGTCTTCGCCGCGACCACCTGGCGCCACTCGGACAGGTCCGCCGGCGGCACCTCGAGGCGCAGCTTGTCGACCACGATGTCGTCGAGGCCTTCCTCGTGCAGCAGCATCGGGATCTTGTACAGGTCATCGGCGTCGACCGCCGAGATGACCGCGCGCTCCTCGACGTTCGTGAACAGCGCGATCTTGCGCCGCTGCTCGTCCGGCACCTTGTTCTGCGAGCGGCACAGCAGGACGTCCGGCTGGATGCCGATCGAGCGCAGCTCCTTGACCGAGTGCTGCGTCGGCTTGGTCTTGATCTCGCCCGAGCTCGGGATGTACGGGATCAGCGTCAGGTGCATGTACAGCACGTTGTTGTGGCCGAGCTCGACGCCCATCTGGCGGATCGCCTCGAGGAACGGCAGCGACTCGATGTCGCCGACCGTGCCGCCGATCTCGACCATGCACACGTCGGCGTCGCCGGCGCCCATGCGGATGCAGTGCTTGATCTCGTCGGTGATGTGCGGGATGACCTGCACCGTCGCGCCCAGATAGTCGCCGCGGCGCTCCTTCGCGATGACCCGCTCGTAAATACGGCCGGTCGTGAAGTTGCTGTTGCGCGAGGTGGTGGTGCGGACGAAGCGCTCGTAGTGGCCGAGGTCCAGGTCGGTTTCGGTGCCGTCGGTGGTGACGAACACCTCGCCGTGCTGGAACGGACTCATCGTGCCTGGATCGACGTTGATGTACGGATCCAGCTTCACCATGCTGACTTTCAGGCCGCGCGCTTCGAGGATCGCGCCCAATGAGGCTGCCGCGATGCCTTTCCCGAGCGAGGAAACGACACCGCCGGTCACACAGATATAACGCGTCATCTTGAGCACCGTCGCTGAGAGAGT
>DATEKT010000283.1:0-2599 GCA_035277305.1 Steroidobacteraceae bacterium
TCGAGGACTCCGAGCCCGCGGCGCCGCGCGACGCCGAGACGCGGCAGAAATTCCGCAAGATGCTGCGCGAGGGCCAGCTCGACGATCGCGAGATCGAGATCGAAGTCCGCGCGCTGCCGATGGGCGTGGAAATCATGGCGCCCGCCGGCATGGAAGATTTGACGCAGCAGCTGCAAGGCATGTTCGCCAATCTTGGGGGCTCGCGCACCAAGACTCGCAAGGTGAAAGTGCGCGAAGCCTTCAAGCTGCTGACCGACGAAGAAGCGGCGAAGATGATCAACGAGGACGAGCTCAAGATGCGGGCGCTCTCCAACGCCGAGCAGAACGGCATCGTGTTCATCGACGAGATCGACAAGATCGCGCGCCGCCAGGAAACGCACGGTGCCGACGTCTCGCGCGAAGGCGTGCAGCGCGACCTGCTGCCGCTGGTCGAAGGCAGCACCGTGAGCACCAAGTACGGCATGGTGAAAACCGATCACATCCTGTTCATCGCGTCCGGCGCGTTCCACATGTCGAAGCCCTCGGACCTGATTCCGGAGCTGCAGGGGCGCTTTCCGATCCGCGTCGAGCTCGACGCGCTGAAGGTCGAGGATTTCATCCGCATCCTCACGGAGCCCGACGCGTCGCTGTGCACGCAATATCGCGCGCTGCTCGAAACCGAAGGCGTGCATCTGGAGTTCGCCGAGAGCGGCGTGCGCCGCATCGCCGAAGTCGCGTTCCAGGTGAACGAGCGCACCGAGAACATCGGCGCGCGACGCCTGCACACGGTGCTGGAGCGCCTGCTGGAAGTGCTGTCCTTCGAAGCCGCGGATCGCAATGGCTCGAGCATTACGGTCGACGCCAGGTACGTCGATGAACACCTCGGCGAGCTCGTGAAGGATGAAGACCTGACGCGGTACATCCTCTGATGCCGCATCCCACCGCGATCAAGGTGCGAACCCGCTCGCGCCTGCTCGAAGTGAGCTTCGACGACGGCTCGAGCTTCGAGCTGCCGTTCGAGTACCTGCGCGTGCACTCGCCGTCGGCGGAAGTGCGCGGCCACGGCCCGGGGCAGGAGACATTGCAGATCGGCAAGCACGAGGTCGGCGTCCGCAGCGTCGATCCGGTCGGTAATTACGCGGTGCGCATCGTTTTCGACGACGGGCACGACACCGGCCTGTACACGTGGGCGTACCTGTACGAGCTCGGCCGCGACCGCGAGGAGAAGTGGCGGCAATACCTGGCGCGGCTCCAGGAACTGGGGATTCCGTATCCGACGGTGCGGTAGAATCCCGCTCCGCATGAGCGACCCCCGCGACCCCTCCACCACCGATTTCGGCTACCAGCAGGTCCCGACCACCGAGAAGGCTGCGCGCGTCCGCGCGGTGTTCGATTCGGTGGCCGGCAACTATGATCTGATGAACGACCTGATGTCGGCGGGCGCGCACCGGATCTGGAAACAATTCACGCTGTCGCAGACCGGGCTGCGCCCCGGCTACCGCGCCCTCGACGTGGCCGGCGGCACCGGCGACCTCGCTGCGGGCATGGCGAAGCAGGTCGGTCCCGGGGGACTGGTCATCCTGAGCGACATCAACGCGGCGATGCTCGCCGTCGGCCGCGACGCGCTCACCGATCGCGGTCTCGTCGGCAACGTCCGCTATTCGCTCGCGAACGCCGAGCGCCTGCCGTTCCCCGACAACAGTTTCGACTGTGTGACGATCGGCTTCGGCCTGCGCAACGTCACGGACAAGCAAGCCGCCTTGCGCTCGATGGCGCGCGTGCTCCGGCCCGGCGGCCAACTGCTGATCCTGGAATTCTCGAAGCCCGTCGTGCCCGGACTGAAGCCGCTCTACGACGCCTACTCGTTTTCGGTGCTGCCGTGGCTCGGCAAAGTCGTCGCGAAGGACGAAGCGAGCTACCGCTATCTCGCCGAATCGATCCGCCGCTTTCCGGACCAGCCGACGCTGGTCGGCATGATGCAGGAAGCAGGACTCGACAACTGCCGCTATCACAACCTGAGCGGCGGCATCGTCGCCCTGCACCGGGGCTATCGGTTGTGAGGCTCGCGCCGCTCGAATCGCTGCTGAATCGCAACCTCGCCGGCTCGTCCGCTGCGCGCGCGCTCTGTCAGCGCCTGTCGAGCAAAGTGTTGGCTCTGCACGTGGAAGGCGTGCCGCTCAGCGTGTACTTCAAATCGCACGGCGAGCACATGACGCTGCACACGGATCACGAAGGCACGCCCGATGCGACGCTTTCGGGCTCGCCCCTTTCGTTGATGCGGCTCGCAGGCCCCGCACCCGAGGCGGCTTTGCGCGGCGGCTCCGTGCACATCGAAGGCGATGCGGAAGTCGCGCAGACTTTCAGCGAGCTGCTCAAGGCTGCGCAGCCGGATCTGGAAGAAGAGTTGTCGCGCGTCGTCGGCGACGTGGCCGCTCATCAGATCGGCAACGCCGCGCGCTCGGCGCTCGGTTTCGCGCGCCGCGCGCACGACACGTTCATGCAGAACGTCGCCGAGTACTTGCAGGAAGAAGGCCGCGACGTGCCGAGCCGCACCGAGGCCGAGGAATTCCTGCAGGGTGTCGACAAGCTGCGCGACGACGCCGACCGGCTCGAAGCGCGC
>DATEKT010000284.1:0-3258 GCA_035277305.1 Steroidobacteraceae bacterium
GAGGGCCAGGGCGGCGGGCTGCCAACCGCCGCGGAGGCCCAAGAATACTCGAAGCCGTCAGATGGCGCGCAGCGCCGTCGCCACCGGCAACCGTGCGGCCCGGACTGCGGGGAACAGGCCGCCGAGCAAGCCGATCGTGCACGCCCACAGGATGCCGATCGTCATGAGCCACGGACTGACGCTCAGCTCGAAGATCAGGTGGCCGACCCCTTGCCCGCCGGCGGACGTACTGACCTGGTGACCGTTGAAGAACAGCCACGCGATGCCGGCGCCGATCGCGCCGCCGATCAACGCGAGCAGTAGTGCTTCGGCGAGCACGGACATCACCATCGCGGTTGCGCCGAAGCCGATGGCGCGCAGCGTCGCGATCTCGCGTAGGCGCGCACTCACGGCCGAATACATCGTGTTCAGTGCGCTGAAGATCGCTCCTACAGCCATGATGCCGCCGACCACGTACGCGATGATGTAGATGACCTTGCTGATCGTTTCGGATTGGCGGCGGTAGTAGTCGCGCTCGCGGCTGACATCGATGGCCAACGCCGGATTCGACGTGAGCGCGTCCTTGAACTTCTGGAACGCGGCGGGCGATTCGAGCTGCGCGGTGACGCTCTGAAATCCGCCGCGATGCTCGGCGGCGATGAGCGTTTCGGCGTCGGTGAGAATCGTCGACTCGTGCGAGTCGCCGCCGGTCGTGAACACGCCGACGACCTTCCAGATCGCGCCGCGCGTCTTGAACGTGTCGCCGATATTGAGAGCCTTGAACTCGGCGTGTGCGGCCTTGCCGACGATCACCTCCGTGACGGCGGGCCGAAACATGCGGCCGTCGATGATCTTGAGCTCTGGACGCAGCGCTGCCAGCTGCGGCCCAACGCCGCGCATGGCCACGTTCACCTCGACGTTGTCCTCCTTACGCCAGAGGTTGACCAGGTGCAGCGCTTCCGCTGATGCGATCGGCTTGCCGGCAGCGTCGCGGCGGACGCCCGGTGCGTCCAGCACCAACCGCGCGGCCTCGCGGCTGAGCGCGCTACCTGTTTCGGATGCGGAGCCGTTGCGCATCACGATCGCGCGATCGTCACGCCCCGAGTGCTCCATCGTCTGGATCATTCCGGTGGACATTGCGAGCACGGAGATCAGCACTGCGACCACGCCCGCTATACCGATCACGATGACGACGGAAGTGCCCAGCCGGTGAGGCAGGCTCTTCAGGTTCATCACCACGACCGCGCCGATCTGCTTGAACAGAGTCATGACCTGCTATCTCCCCGCGAGCGCGTCGACGATGTTCAGCTGGCGCGCGCGCCACGCTGGCGGCAAGCCGCTGACGAGCGCGAGCAGCAGCGCGGCGCCGCCGCCCATCGCCACGACGATGAGTGGCATGCCCAGATTGCCGAAGATCGCGCGTAACGCGCCGGACTCGAACACGGACGTCGCCAGCCCGAGGCCGATGGCCGCGGCGAACAGGCACAGCATCAGCGCCTCGATCAGCACCAGCGTCAGCACCTTGCCATCGGAAAAGCCGAGCGTCTTGAGCACGGCCAGCTCCGGCGTGCGTTCGCGGACGGACTGCATCATCGTGTTGGCGGTAAGGAAGAGGAGCGTGAAGAGCACTGCGCCGACGATCGCGTTCACGATGAAGTTGATGTCGCCGAGCTGCTTGAGCTGCATCTGCGCCAACGCCGACTCCGTCTGCGTGCGCGTCTCGTAGGTCGAGTTCTCGAACAGCGCGTCGATCTGCTTGGAGATCTGCGTCGCCTGGTGCGGATCCTTGATGCCCACCAGGAAGTAGTGCGCGGTGTGGGTGCCGAACGCGGCGTTCTCGTCGAAGTAGTCCTGGTTGATGTAGAACGCCGGAAAGCCGCCGAACTCCGACGGATCGAACGTGCCGACCAGGTCGAACATCCAGGTGCTGCTGCCCTGCTTGGTCGTCCAGATGGAAGTGCCGAGCGGAATGCGGTCGCCGATCTTCCAGCCGTGCTCCCTGGCCAACCCTACGCTGACGAGGACGCCGGTGCGCGTCTTCTTCATCGCCTCGAGATATTCGGGCTTCACCTTCAGCTCGCGATAGACCTGGAACAGCGGCTCGATATCGGTCGCGAAGGCAGGGATCGCGTTCTTCGCATCGCGAAAGTAGCCGCCGAAGTAGGTCCAGTGCGAAACGGCGCGCACGCCCGGCAGCGCCTTGATCCGCGTGCCGTAGTTGAGCGGCAGGCCGTCCGTCATGTTGGTCTTGGCCGAGACGTACAGCCGGTCAACGTTGAGATTCGTGACGACGGTGTTGAAGCCCTGGTTCAGTCCCTGCAACAGACCGAACAGCAGGAACGCCACGACGATCGACGCCATGGTGAAGAACGTGCGGGTGCGCTTGCGCCACAGGCCCGCCCAGATGAGACGAAAATACTTGAGGCCGAAATAGCTCATGCGGCCCTTCTTTGCGCCTCGTGTACCAGCTGACCTTTGTCGAGATGCAGCTCGCGCGTCGCGTACTCGGCGGCTTTCGGATCGTGCGTCACCATGACGACCGTCTTGCCCTGCGTGCGATTCAACGCCTGCAGCAGGTTCATGATCTCTTCGGCGCTGCGGCGATCGAGATCGCCCGTCGGCTCGTCGCACACCAGCAGCGTCGGATCAGCGACCAGCGCGCGAGCGATCGCGACGCGCTGCTGCTGACCGCCGGACAGTTCATTGGGTTTGTGCTTGCCGCGATCGGCGAGCCCGACCAGCTGCAACGCCGTTTGCACGCGCTTGCTGCGCTCCTTGCGCGACAGATTGGTGAGCAGCAAGGGCACTTCGACGTTCGCTTCCGCAGTCAGCACGGGAAGCAGGTTGTAGAACTGAAATACGAACCCGATGTGCTGCGAACGCCACGTCGAGAGCGCGGCCCGCGACAGGCGGTCGATTCGCTGACCGGCCACCTGCACTTCGCCGCTCGTCGGCTGATCGAGCCCGGCAATCAGGTTCAGCATCGTGGTCTTGCCGGATCCCGAGGGGCCCATCAGCGCGAGGAATTCGCCGGCAGCGATGTCCAGGTCCACGCCGTGCAGGACTTCGACCTGCTGTTTGCCGCGCACATAACTCTTCGCGACCTTGCGCAACGAGACGACTGCAGTCATGGAGCTCACCTTGGCCGATGTTTTTCAGCGGCGGCGAGTTTACGACGCGACCGGGGGTGTCGTGAGACGGGATCGGTGAACGGCCGATACGTACCGGCCAACGGCCGGCGGCGTCATCAAGCGGTAGCGGGCTGAGCGCTCAGTCGCG
>DATEKT010000285.1:0-31499 GCA_035277305.1 Steroidobacteraceae bacterium
CGCGTCCACGCCCTCATAATATGTATCCGGCGTGTCCTGGAACTGCACGCCCTGCCCGCGCAGCGTGTCCACCGTGCCGACGATGTCCTGCGTGCCGAGCGCGATGTGCTGGATGCCTTCGCCGCGATATTCCTGCAGGTATTCCTCGATCTGCGACTTGTCGTCCTGCGACTCGTTGATCGGGATGCGGATCTTGCCGCACGGGCTGGTCATGGCGCGGCTGAACAGGCCGGTCTTCTTGCCTTCGATGTCGAAGTAGCGGATCTCGCGGAAGTTGAACAGCTTCTCGTAGAAGCCGGCCCACTTGTTCATGTTGCCGCGCGCGACGTTGTGCGTCAGGTGATCGATGTAGGTAAGACCGGCCTCGCGGCTGCCGCCTGCCGATTTCTCCGTCACGAAGTCGACGTCATAGATCGTGCGCTCGCCGTAGCGGTCCACGAGATAGATGAGGCTGCCGCCGATGCCTTCGATCGCCGGAATCTGCAGCTCCATCGGTCCGACGCGCGTCTCGACCGGCTTCGCGCCGAGATCGATGCAGTGCTTGTACGCCGCGGCTGCGTCCTTCACGCGGAACGCCATGGCGCACGCCGAGGGACCGTGCTCGCGCGCGAAGCGCTGGCCGAAGCTGTCCGGTTCGGCGTTGATGATGAAATTGATGTCGCCTTGTCTGTGCAGCGTGACGTTCTTGCTGCGATGCCGCGCCGTCACCGGGAAGCCGAGCCGCTGGAACAGCGTGCGCAGCAGCTCCGGATCGGGAGCGGTGTATTCGACGAACTCGAAACCGTCGGTGCCGACGGGGTTGTCCAGCGGACGAGATGCGGTGGCGTTCATGGGCGGGTCTTGCCAAGAAGAATGGTTACAATTGAAACTATTCGCCCCCGGGCAGTCAAGCGCGCGACCCCAAAGTGACTGGATCCCCCGACAAGCTGCATCTCGAGCACTTCGTCCCGTATCGCCTGTCGGTGCTGACCAACATCGTCAGCATGAGTATCGCCGACGCGTACGAGCGCGAATTCGGCCTGACGATCCCGCAATGGCGCGTCATCGCCGTCCTGGCGCGGTATCCGGGACTGTCGGCCATCGAAGTTGCGGAGCGCACTGCGATGGACAAGGTTGCGGTGAGCCGGGCCGTGCAAGGGCTGCTCGCCGCGCGGCGCCTGGTGCGCTCCTACGACGCCGGCGACCGGCGCCGCTCGCGGCTGCGACTGTCGAGCGCGGGTCAATCTGTATACACACGCGTTGCGCCGCTCGCACTCGGCTACGAGAAGAAACTGCTCGACGCTCTCAGCCCGACCGACCGGAAGGCGCTGGACCGCCTCGTCGGACGCCTGATCGAGCGGGCCAAGCAGTTGTCGGGCTGAAGTCCGACCTACAGGCCTGACTTCGTTATAATTCGCGCCCGCTTCGAACGCGTGTCAGCTCAACCATGACCATCGCCATTCCCGCTGCCCGCCAGAAACTGATCGAGCGCATCGCCACGACTTCGCGCCGCCTGCGCAAGCGCGCCGATCCGCTGCCGGCGGAGAGCTTCATCCGCCAGTACTACCACGGCGTGGCGGAAGAGGATCTGGCCGAATATCGCAGCGAGGAGCTGGCCGCCGCCGCGCTGGGTCACCTGCGCTTCGCCTCAGTACGCAAGAACGGGCAGCCGCTGGTCCGCATCTACAACGCCGAGCAGGCGCGCGATGGCTGGACGTCGCGGCACACGATCGTCGAGGTGACGATCGAGGACATGCCGTTCCTGGTCGATTCGCTTGGCATGGTGCTGACGCAGGCCGGCCTGACGATTCATCTGATGGTGCATCCGGTGCTCGCGGTGCGCCGCGATCGCAGCGGCCGGCTGCTGGAGCTCGCCGAGGGCGACCGCACCAACGGCTCATTCCGCCGCGAATCCTGGCAGCACATTCAGATCGATCGCATCGGCGACGCGCAGGGCCTGCAGGAGCTCGAAAGCAAGATCGAGCGCATGCTCAGCGACGTCCAGTCCGCCGTGACGGACTGGCGCACGATGCGCGAGCGCGCCGTCGAAGTCGCACAGGAAATCACGCGCCGCCCGCCACCGACGGGCGCGAGCGGCGAAGTTCACGAGATCAAGTCGCTGCTCGAGTGGATGGCCGACAACCACTTCACGTTCCTGGGCTATCGCCAGTACCGCCTGCGCCGTGGCCGTTCCGAAGACGTGCTCGAGCCGCTGCCCGAAACGGGCCTCGGCATTCTGCGCGTCCGGCGCGGCACGTCGAGCGAGCCCACGGTCCTCACCGGCGAAGTGCGCGAGCGAGCGCGTCAGCCGGAGCTGCTGACGATCACCAAGGCCAACTCGATGTCGACGGTGCATCGTGCAACGTACCTCGACTACGTCGGCCTGAAGACATTCGACAGCAGCGGCCGCGTCACCGGCGAGAAGCGCTTCCTCGGCTTGTTCACCTCCGCGGTCTACAACCGCAGCCCGCGCGAGATTCCGCTGCTGCGCCACAAGATCGACAGCGTCGTGGCGCATTTCGGCCTCGATTCCGCGAGCCACGATGGCAAGGCTGTCGTGCACGTGCTGGAGACGTATCCGCGCGACGAGCTGTTCCAGTCAAGCGTCGCCGAGCTGATCCGCACGGTGCGCGGCATCGTGAACCTGTACGAACGCCAGCGCGTACGCATGTTCCTGCGCCGGGACACGTTCGGCCGCTTCTACTCCGCTCTTATCTATGTGCCCCGCGACCGCTACAACACGCAGGTCCGCCAGCGCATGGAAGCAGTGATCAAAGAGCAGCTGAGCGCGACCAGCATCGAGTCGCAGGTGCAGCTGTCGGATTCGGCGCTCGCGCGCGTGCACATGATCATCCGTGTACCGAGTAACAACCCGGCGATCGTCGACGTCGATCACCTCGATCGCTTGCTGACGGAGACGGTACGCACGTGGAACGATCGGCTGCGCGCTGCTCTCATTGAGACACGCGGCGAGCTCGAAGGCCGTCTGCTCGCCGAGCGCTTCGCGAACGCCTTCCCGGCGGCGTACGAAGAAGACGTCGCGATCCCGGTCGCGATCGAGGACATCAGGCAGCTCGCGGAGGTGATCGCCGATCCGGATCGCATCGCGATGCGGCTCGCGCCGGATCCCACGGCGTCGGGTGAATGGATCCACCTGCGGCTGTTCCGCTCGGCCTCGCCCATCGCGCTGTCGCAGGCGCTGCCCATTCTCGAGAACATGGGCTTCGTAGTGATGAGCGAGCACCCGTATCGCATCGAAGTGCCCGGCAGCCGCCCGATCTGGCTGCAGGATTTCCAGATGCAGCGGCGCGACGGCGGCACCGTGAGCCCCGAGGCGCTCGGACCGCGCTTCACCGAAACATTCGTCGCCGCCTGGAGCGGTCGCGCCGAGAACGACGGCTTCAACCGGCTCGTCGTCGTGACGACGATGACGTGGCGCCAGGCGATGGTGCTGCGCGCCTACTGCAAGTTCCTGTTGCAGACCGGCGGCACGTTCAGCCAGGCGTACATGGAACAGGTGCTCGCATCGAACCATGCGATTGCGACCGTGTTGTCGCAGTTGTTCGAAGCGCAGTTCGATCCGGCGCTGAAGCCGCCGAAGCGCGAAGCCGAGCTGACGCGTCTGCAGGAAGATCTCGCCCGGCTGCTCGACGCAGTGACCAGCCTCGATGAGGACCGCATTTTGCGGCGCTTCTCCGGCGCGATTCGCGCGACGCTGCGCACGAACTATTATCAAAAGGACGGCAAGGATCCCTACAAGACCTGGCTGTCGTTCAAGCTCGATCCGCGCAACGTGCCCGAGCTGCCGCAGCCGCGCCCGGCATTCGAGATCTTCGTCTACTCGCCGCGCGTCGAAGGCGTGCACCTGCGCATGGGACACGTCGCCCGCGGCGGCATCCGCTGGTCCGATCGCCGCGAGGATTTTCGCACCGAAGTGCTGGGCCTGATGAAGGCGCAGAACGTCAAGAACACGGTGATCGTGCCGGTCGGCGCCAAAGGCGGCTTCGTGCCGAAGCGCCTGCCCGCGAACGCGAGCCGCGAGGACGTGCAACGCGAAGGCGTCGAGTGCTACCGCACCTTCATCCGCGGCCTGCTCGACATCACGGACAACATCGTCGACGGCAAACTCGTGCCGCCGCCGCAGGTCGTGCGTCGCGACGACGACGATCCGTACCTGGTCGTCGCTGCGGACAAAGGCACCGCGACGTTCTCCGACATCGCCAATCGCATCGCCGCCGAATACAACTTCTGGCTCGGCGACGCGTTCGCGTCCGGCGGCTCCGCCGGCTACGACCACAAGAAGATGGGCATCACCGCGCGCGGCGGCTGGGAGTGCGTCAAGCGCCACTTCCGCGAGCTCGGCGTCGACACGCAGTCGCAGGACTTCACTGCGGTCGGCATCGGCGACATGGCTGGCGACGTCTTCGGCAACGGCATGCTGCAATCGCCGCACACCAAGCTGCTCGCGGCGTTCAACCATCAGCACATCTTCCTCGATCCGACGCCGGATCCGGCGGCGAGCTTCGCCGAGCGTCAGCGCATGTTCGCGCTGCCCCGCTCCACCTGGGAAGACTACGACCGCAAGGTGATCTCCAGGGGCGGCGGCGTGTTCCCGCGCAGCGCCAAGGGCATCAAGCTGTCGCCGCAGGTGCAGGTGATGTTCGGCGTGAAGCGCGAGTCGGCGACGCCGCTCGAGCTGATCAAGATGATCCTGTGCCTGCAGGTCGACCTGCTCTGGAACGGCGGCATCGGCACGTACGTCAAAGCGAGCGACGAGAGCAACAGCGACGTCGGCGATCGCGCCAACGACGCGGTGCGCGTCAACGGCAAGGATTTGCGCTGTCGCGTGGTCGGCGAAGGCGGCAACCTCGGCCTGTCGCAGCGCGGCCGCATCGAGTACGCCGCGACCGGCGGCAAGCTCAACACGGATTTCGTCGACAACTCCGGCGGCGTCGACTGCTCGGACCACGAAGTCAACATCAAGATCCTGCTCAACAACCTGCCAAAGCGCGCCGGGCTCACGCTTGCGAAGCGCAACCAGGTGCTCGTCGACATGACTGAGGACGTCGCATGGCTGGTGCTGCGCGACAACTACCTGCAGAGCCAGGCGCTGTCCGTGCTGGAAACGCGCGCGGTCAGCGACCTGCTCGAGCACGCGCATTCGATCCGCTCGCTGGAGCTCGCCGGCTCGCTGGACCGCGGACTGGAATTTCTGCCGGGCGCGGAAGAGATCGCCGAGCGCCACAAGGCTGGACGCGGCCTGACGCGCCCCGAGCTGTGCATCCTGCTCGCCTATTCGAAGATGGCGCTGTACTCGCGCCTCATCGACTCCGACGTGCCCGAGGATCCGTACCTGGGACATGAGATCGAGCGCTACTTCCCGCGCATCATGCAGAAGCGCTTCGGCCGGTATCTGCACCAGCATCGGCTGCACCGCGAGATCATCGCCACGGCGACGACCAACAGCATGGTCAACCGCATGGGCCCGACGTTCGCGCGGCGCGTGCAGGAAGACACCGGCGCGGGCGCTGCGACCATCGTCCGTGCGTATGCGATCGCTCGCGAGTCGTACGAGATGCGTGCGACGTGGAGCCAGATCGAAGCGCTCGACACCAAGATCAAGGCAGCCACGCAGTACGAGATGATGTACGAGACGACGCGGCTGCTGCGCTTCTGCACGTACTGGCTGATTCATCATCAGTCGGGCCGGCTCGAGATCGAGCGCCAAGTGTCGCGGCTGCAGAGCGGCCTCGCGCAGCTCGACGATGCGTTGCCGGGCGTGCTCTCCGGCGCGGACCTCGCGTTCTTCGAGAACCGCCGCGCGCAGTACCGCGCCGCGAACGTTCCGGAAGCGCTGGCGAAGCGCATGGCGAGCCTGGCAGCGCTGCGCTCCGGACCCGATCTGGTCGAGATCGCGGAACAGAAGAAGCTGCCTGTCGAAGCCGCGGCCCGCGTTTATTTCGGCGTCGGCACGGCGTTGTCGCTCGACTGGATTCGCGAGCAGATCGAATCGCTCGGTGTCGAAGGCCACTGGCAGGCGGTGGCGCGCACGACTCTGCGCGACAACATTTACAACCTGCAGCGCATGCTCTGCATGCAGGTGCTGAACGAGGCGAAGCAGAAGGCGTCCGACCAGGCGCTGCAGGGCTGGATCGCGCGTCATCAGAAGGCCGTCGACTACCTGCGTCAGACGGTCGCCGACATGCGTTCGCTCCCCGAGATGGACTTCGCTACGCTGTCCGTCGCGCTGCAGGCCGTGCGTCGCATGGCAGAGGGTTAGATTCATGCCCGGTAAGCTCGTCCTGGTCCGTCACGGCCAGAGCACCTGGAACCTCGAAAACCTGTTCACCGGCTGGGTCGACGTCGATCTGACCGAGCAGGGCCGCAAGGAAGCGCGCGCTGCCGGTCAGCTGCTGAAGGCGGAAGGTTTCGAGTTCGACCTCGCACGCACGTCGGTGCTGAAGCGTGCGATCCGCACGCTGTGGTTGATCCTCGACGAGATGGATCTGATGTGGCTGCCGGTCGAGCGCAGCTGGCGCCTCAACGAACGGCACTACGGCGCGTTGCAGGGATTGAACAAAGCGCAGACAGTCGAGAAGCACGGCGCCGACCAGGTGAAGATCTGGCGCCGCAGCTACGACATTCCACCGCCTCCGCTTGCGCTCGACGACAAGCGTCATCCGCGGTTCGATCGTCGCTATGCGAGCCTGCGTCCGGAGCAGCTGCCCGCGACCGAGTCGCTCAAGACGACGCTCGATCGCGTACTGCCGTATTGGAACGAGCACCTCGCGCCGGATCTCAAAGCCGGACGGAATCTGCTGGTCGTCGCGCACGGCAATAGTTTGCGGGCGCTCGTGAAGATGCTGGATGGGATGTCGGACGCCGACATCGTCGAGTTCAACATCCCGACGGGTGTGCCGATCTCCTACGAGCTGGATGCGAGCCTCAAGCCGAAGTCGCGCAAATTCCTCGGCGATCCGGAAGCGATCAAGGCCGCGGCGGACGCGGTTGCGAAGCAGACCGAGAAGAAATAGGCCCTATCTCACCGCCGTCCACAGATCCCTGATGTAGTCGAACAGCCAGCACGCCAGCTCCAGGCGTTGCCAGTTGATCGCGCTCGACGGCTCTCCATACGCCATCAGCAACCGCTCGCGTTGCGGCTTCCGGTAGCGATGGTAAACGCACACCGCAGCGAGATCGAAGAGCGGCTCGCCTACGCCGGCGTATTCCCAGTCGATCAGTCTGACCGGATCGCTGCCGACGATATTCAGATGATGCACGTCGTTGTGGCACAGGCGCGGCGTCGAGTCCTGGCGCAATTGCGAGGCCGTCTCGTCCGCGCAGTCGCGGAGCGCGGGCAAGGCCAGCCGGCTGTGAGTGCCACGCTCCAGCAACGTCCGTATGTATCCATTCACCGTCGCAGCGAGATCGACGGCGCGCACGCCAGCCGGAATATCGAGCGAGTGCAGGCGCCGCAGCACACCGGCGAGTCGCCCGATGTTGTAGTCCGACTGCGTGTCCTGCTCCGTCCAGGTTGCGCCGAGATAGCGCGTCACGAGAATGCCGGCCGCCGGGTCGCAACGCAGGATCTGCGGACCGATGCCGGCGCGCGCGACGTGCTGGAGCACGAGAGCTTCGCTGTTGCGATCGATCTGCAGCTCTTCCGCGGCGCCGACATCACTGATGCGGACTACGAACCGATCGGAGTCCGTACTGACCAGCCAGCTGCGGTTCGTCAAGCCGTGCTTGATCGGCTCGATGTCGTAGATCCGCCCCGCTCCGAGCTCGAGCGCAACCGCTGCGACTTCCGCCGGTGCGTCGCTGACCGCCTGCATTACGCGGCAACCCCGGCGAGCCGTTGCTGCGCCTGTTCGCGTCGCCAGACAAAGTAGCCGTGAATGACGATCCCCAGATAGATCACGAACAGCAGCGTCGTAGCGAGCAGACCCTGACTGAAATAGAGCCACGCAGCAATGCCGTCGACCACGACCCAGTAGAGCCAGTTCTCGATCACGCGCCGCGCGACCATCCACGTCGTCACGACGCTGCCCCATGTCACGAACGAATCGACGTAAGGCGCAGCCGCGTCGGTGTAGCGCGTCAGCAGCCAGCCGTTCACGACACTTGCCGCGACGACCGCGACTGCTACCGTCGCGTGCGTCGTCGGCGTCCACGAACGAATCACCACTTCACCTTCTGCTGTTCGACCCTTGCGCCAGTCGATGAATCCATACACGGCCATCGCGAGGTAGAACACCTGCAGCAGCGATTGCATATAGAGCGCCGCACGCGCAAACAGCACCAGATAGATCGAAGTGCTGACGAACGCGCACAGCCAGCAGAGCAGATTGCGACGCACCGCGAGCAACAGGTACGCGAGGCCGATCAAAGCCGCGGCGGCCTCCCACGGCGAAGTCGCGAGCAGCTGGGAGACCAGCTTCTCCATCAATCGCTCCCGCCGAGCACCTTCATCACGAACACCTTGCGGCCGCGCTCGCCGAACGTGAGCGCGGTTTCCTTCGACAGGATCTCGAACAGGCGCGCATGCTCGCCCGCGATCTGCGTGCTCATCGCATTGGTGGTCACCTGCAGCTCCGGGTAAGTGTTGAGCCGATCGATGAACGTCTTGATCGGCGGAATGTAGTTGGCATCGAGCGGATACAGGCTGATCTCGATCGCGGTACGCATCAACGAAACTCCCATCGGGCGGTGACCCCGAACTGTTGCGGCTCGCCGAGCTGCACGTAGCGCTTGTTGTCGAACGCCGGCGGCTCGTTGCCGAAGAAGAACCCGCGCACGTCGTAGTCGCGGTCGAATACATTGCGGCCGAAGGCGTAGACGCTCCAGCGTCCGGCCTCGTAACCGAGCTTGATGTTGGTCAGCGCGTACGAATTGCTGCGCGTCGGATTCGGCGGCACGTCGAAGTAGTAGCTATCGACGGCGGAAACATCGATGCGCGCCATCCAGCCGAGCGGATGTCGCCACGTTGCATTGAGCGACGCCTGATATCTCGGCGCGTACGCCTGATCGCGCGCACCCACGTCTTCGTTCGTCGGCCGATAGCCGGAGTAACGCGTACGCAGCAGTCCGAGCGTGCCGCCGACCTCGATCTGCGAAGTCAGCTTCCAGCGCACGCTGCTTTCGAGACCGAGATTGCGCCCGCCAGACGCGTTATCGGTATAGAAGAAGTAGCTGTTCGGATCGCCGATCGGGTCGAGCTGCACGCCGGTCGAAACCTGCATGTCGCTGCGCTTCATGTAGAACGCCGTGACATCCGCATACAGGCGGCGGTCGAGCCACTCGCCCTTCGCGCCGACGTCGAGGCTCCACAGATATTCCGGAGTGAACTGCGCACGCAACAACGCGGCTTGTCCGAGATTGAAACCGCCGGCCTTGTAGCCTCGCGACACCGTGGTGAACAGACGCAGACGCTCGCTCGGATCGAAGTGCAGCGTGGCCTGCCCGCCCCACATGCGGTCGCGCTGTGAAGTGTCGGTCGCGCGCGGCTCGTCGGACTTGATGCCCCGATCGCGATAGTCCGCCGTGCGCTGCTCGCCGCGCAGACCGAACGACCAGCCCCAGCGCTCGCTCAGCCGGCCGTCGACCTGGCCGAACGCCGCGAAATTGCGCGCGTCGTACGAGCTGAACAGATGATCGTCGTCGCTGCCCGAGTTCGCGTCGTCGAACGGATCGATGTAGGTGCCGACGCTGGTCTCGTCGAGGCTCTCCTGCAGATCGAGCGTGTACACGCCGACCAGCCACGCGAGCGCGCCCGGCTGCTGCGAGTCCGGCGAAGCGAGCCGCACCTCGGCGCTGCGCGTCTTGCGGCTGCGCAGCGCGCGATAGAAGTAGTCGTAAGAGAACGGCGCCCAGCTCTGCTCGTTGCCCCAGTCGCCGTCGAAGCTGTACTCCATGTCGGAGTCGGCGCCGGCGGCGATGACGGTGAGACGACCCAGCGATCCCGCCGGAGTTTCCAGGCGCAACGATGCGCCATCGGAGGTCTGTGCATCCTTGCCCGGCCGATCCGCAAGCGAGACGCGCGTGTTGTCGATCGACCAGCCGTCGTAGCCGTTGTCGAGTCTTGCATGCAGCCACGTCAGATCGACTGTCGTGTCGTCGTTCGGACGCCAGCGCCACTTCGCGCGGCCGGTCAGCTCGTCGCGACCGTTGGTGTCGTCGCGATGCAGGAAAACGTCGCGACGATATCCATCGCTCTGGTAGCGCTGCACGGCGACGCGCCACGACGAATTCAACGATTCCACAGGCCCGGTCGCAGCCGCGCCGATGGATTCGCTCGCGTACTCGCCGTACGAAGCCTCGGTCGCAAAGCCGAGCTCGTCCGCAGGCTCCTGACCGCGCATGACGATCAAGCCGGCGAGCGCGTTCGCGCCGTAGCGCATGCCCTGCGGCCCGCGCAGCACTTCGATGCTGCCCACGTCGAACAACGTGGCGGGCATGCCGATGCCGCTGAAATCGATGTCGTCGATCAGGAAGCCGACGGACGGATTCGGCGCGCCCTCGTACTGCTCGCGCTCGCCGATGCCGCGGATCTGGAAGAAGCGCGGCCGCGAGGTGCCGCCCGCCCAACTCAGGTTCGGCACGGCAGCGAGCACGTCCTCGAAATGCTGTCTGCCGGCGTCCTGGAGTGTCCGCTCGTTCAGCACAGTGATGCTGACGGGCGTGTCGAGCAGCAACTGCTCGCGCAGCGTCGCAGTAACGACGACTTCCTCGAGGACTTGTGGGCCGGCCGCTGGATTGTCAGCGGCCGAGGTGTGCGCGCCGTATAGCAACAGCGCGAGCGAAACGAATAGATTCAAGCGCATAACCTGCTCCCTACGCCGGTACTAACCGGATCAGGTTCAACGGGTTCGGCGCTGAGCGCGCATCGCGCATGCCGCCATCTCAGGCCCCATTCAGGGCCACCCCTAAGGCGGTCGCGATTCTATCGCCGCGGGCGGGCGGCGCGCCAGCGGTTGTCATTGACGTTGCAGGACACTTCCGCCATAAGAGCGGGGACAAAATAATCGGGAGGTCTCGGATTCATGGCCAATCGCCGCTGCCGGCTGTTTCACGTCGACGCCTTCACGCGCGAGCGTTTCTGCGGCAACCCCGCGGTCGTCGTGCTCGACGCGGACGAGCTGACGGAAGACCAGATGCAGACGGTCGCAACCGAGGTGAATCGCGAGACGGCGTTCGTCCTGGAAGCCGAGGCCGGCGACCACGACATGCAGGTGAAGTTCTTCACGCCGCGCCACCCGGTGCCGTTCGTGGGCCATGCCACCATCGCCGCGCAGTACGTGCGCGCGAAGAAAGACGGCAAGCCGCGCGGCAAGCTGCGCCAGCGCACGCAGGCCGGCATCGTCGAGATCGAGGTGAACGAGGTCGACGGCGACCTGCGCATCGGCATCACGCAGAATCCGCCTTCGCTCGGCCCGATCGTGCCCGATCATCAACGCCGCCAGGTGCTGAATGCGATCGGCATTTCCAGCCCGAGCCTGCACGTCGATTGTCCGCTGCAGACGCTGACCAAGGGCGGCACGCGGCTGCTCATCGGCCTGCGCTCGCGCGAGCTGCTGGATTCGATCAAGCCGGATTTCGAAGAGCTGGCGCGGCTGACTTCGCACGTCGGCGCGGAAGGCTATTTCGTGTTCGCGCTCACCGAAGAGAATGGCGTGCTCGGCACCGAGTCGCGCATGTTCGTGCCCGCGCTCGGCATCCCCGAAGATCCGGTCAGCGGCAATGCGCACGGCATGCTCGGCGTCTATCTCGTCACGCATGGACTCATGACGCCAAAAGACGGGCGCGTCGTGTTCCGTGGCCGGCAAGGTATGTGGATGCAGCGGCCCGGTGCGGTCGAAGTCGAAGTGCAATCGTCGGGCCGCGTTGCGCAGTCCGTGCGCATCGTCGGCGACGCCGTCATCGTTTACGAGGCGGAAGTCCAGATCTGACGGCCCAGCGGCCGTTGCCCTTCAGCTGCAGGACATTCTTCACCGACGGCACGATGTCTTCGGCATCGTGCACTGCCATCACGATCTGCGTGCCGTTGCGCGCGAGCCGCTCGATCTCGCGCAGCACGTGCTCGCGCACGTCGCCGTCGAGGCCGGTGCACGGCTCGTCGAGCAGCAGCAATTCAGGATCGTTCGCCATCGCCCGCGCGAGCAGCGCCAGCCGCATCTGGCCGTATGAGACGCTGCGCGGACCGCGATCGCGCAGCGCCGCGATGCCGAAGAATTCCAGCCAGCGGCGCGCGATGCGGCGGTCGGCAGCGGTGGGCGCAGCGTTCAATCCAACGCTCGCGTAACGGCCGGACACCACGACTTCTTCCAGCGAACCTGCCGCGAAGTGATCGGCCTGCAGCTCCGGCGATACCCACGCGACGCGAGCCTTCCATTCATCGATGCGCTCGCCGAAGGACAGCCCGGCGCGCTCGATCGTGCCACCGAGCGCGGGATGCAGGTCGCCGTAGATCAGGCTCAGCAGCGTCGACTTGCCCGAGCCGTTCCCACCGAGCACAGCCCAGTGCTGACCGGAGCGCAACGTCCAGTCGAGGTCGCGGATGACGAGGCGATAGTCGCGGTAAATGTCGGCGCGCTGAATGCGAACAAGGGTGGCCCCCTCTCTAGCCCTCCCCCGTGAACGGGGGAGGGAATGAGAGTGAGAGCGAGAGTGAGACGGTGCGTCGCCATGCGTCCCCTCCCCCGCTCGCGGGGGAGGGACAGGGTGGGGGCGCCGCCCCGCCGACACTATTCTCCCGCCTTCGATGCGCGCGACGTTCGTAACGTTCGCGGGCAACTCCTTCGGTCTGTGCGACGTCAGCACCCAGTCGTGTCCGCCGCGCGGTCGCGCGAGGGCGCGACGCAGCTTTTCTCGCGCGCGTGCATCGAGACCGTTGAACACTTCATCGAGCAGCAGCACGCGCGCGTCGCCAGCAAATGCGCGAGCGACCAGCGTCAGACGGCGTTGTCCGTACGACAACGTGAGCATGTGTCGACGTCGCAGGCCCGACAAACCGAATCGCTGCAACACGCGCGTGACACGCTGCCGCTGCGCGCGCGTGGGTTGCGTCAAGGGAATATCTTCGTCGAACAGACCCGTGGTCACGACCTGCGCGACCGTGAGGTTCCAGCCGTAGCGCACGTATTTGTCCTGGCGCTCCGGTCCGACGTACGCGATGTGTTCTTTGTCGAGCTGACTGGTCCGTCGCTCGCGTCCGGTCGGGGTCGGCCACACGTCGCCGCGCAGCATCTTCAGCAGCATCGTCTTGCCCGAGCCGTTCGGCCCGATCAGCGCCCAGCGCTCGCCGCGGCGCACGGCGAAGTCGATCTCGTCGAGCACGACCTGACCGTCCAGAACCAAAGAGCAACGCGAAAGCTCGATGAGCGGCGCGGCCAGCCTCACTCTTTCATCCACCACGCATCGGCCTCGTCGCGCGCTGCGCGGCCGTCGGCTTCCAGCTTGAGCAGATGCGCGAGCAGCGAGCCTTTCGCGACCGGATGCAGGCGTGGATCCACGTCGTCGTAGACGCTCGTCACGAGTGCGTCGATCGTCACGCGACCGGCGCGCCGCAGGCGCTCGACGACCTTCGCTTCGCGCTGCATGCGATGCGCGATCAGACGCGCGACTTCGCCCTGCGCATCTTCGATCACCGTTCCATGGCCGGGTGCGATCCGAGTCACCGGCTCGCCCTGCAGCCGCGCGAGCGAAGCGAGATAGTGCTGCATGTTGCCATCCGGCGGGCCGATCACGACCGTCGAGCCCTGCATGACGTGATCGCCCGAGAACAGCAGGCCGGCGCCTTCGAGCAGGTAGCACAAGTGATTCGAGGCATGCCCCGGCGTATGAATCGCGCGCAGCTCGAGATCTCCCACCGCAACGACATCGCCATCATCGAGTACACGCGTCGGAGCGAACGTTGCATCCTGGCGGCCGTGCGCGGGTGCGGGCCGACCGAGCACCTCTGCTCCGGTGAAGTGTGCAAGCGTCGCCACCGCCGGTGAATGATCCGGATGCGTGTGCGTCGCCAGGATCGCGGTGACGTGGCCCCCCGCTGCTTCGACGATCCGTTCGATGTGTACGAGGTCGTGCGGCCCGGGGTCGATGACCGCACAGTGCCGGCGGCCGACGAGGTAGGTATTCGTCCCCGGACCGGTCATGAATCCGGGATTGCGTGCGACCAGGCGACGCACGCCTGTCGCGATTTCGTCCAATTGGCCGGAGCTCAGCGTCATGCGTCGAGCATAGCCTAGGTGGCGAGCAATCCGGCTATCATGCGGCCCTGACGGACCAGGCCGGGGAGCCTTCGCCATCGCCGTTACGTCTGCAATTCTGCTCGTCCTGCTGCTCAGCGCCGCCGGCGTCGCCGTCCTCGTCTACCGGCGACGCAGGCACGTCCAACCGAGCGAGCTGACCGCTGCAGCGGCAGCTGTGACCGCCGAAACTCCGCCGGCGCCGAACGTCGTCGTCGACGCGCCCTTCTCCACCGACGCCATCCAGTCCGCGCAGGACGAGTGCTACAAGCTCGCGTTCGGCGTGAAGAGCTTCGACTACGAGATCCTCGGCGAGCACGCCGCAGTGCTCGACCGCATCGCCGAGAGCGCCGAGCAGTCCGTGCACCAGCGCGAATACTTCCCGCGGCGGCCGATGCTGCTGCCGAAGTTGCTGCAAGCGTTGAACGACACGGAGACATCGCGACGCACGCTCGTCAACCTGATCGTTTCGGATCCGGCGCTCGCCGGCAGCGTGCTGCAGCGGGCGAACAATGCGTTCTACCGGACGTCGCGCGAGCCGGTGGACAGCCTCGATCGCGCCATCCAGACGCTCGGCACCGACGGTCTGCGCGGCCTGATCGCCGTCGCGATCCTGCAGCCGATCTTCCGTCTGCCGCGCGGCTCCTTCGAAAACTTCGCGGACATTACCTGGGAGCAGGCGCAACGCTCCGCGACCGCCGCCGAGACGTACGCCTCCGCCACGCGCTCGGCGGATCCGTTCATCGCACAGCTGCTTGGCCTGCTCGGCTCGCTCGCGCGCATCGTCCTGTTCCGCCTGACGCTGGACATGTATCGCGAGTACCCGAACGTGCTGCCGCGGGCAGAAGTGTTCATACGCTCCATGCAGGTTCACGCGCCGAACGTCGCACGCAGTCTCGCGCAGTCGTGGGAGTTGTCCGACCTCGCCGTGAACGCGCTGACCGAGCAGGTCGACCGGGTGCCGCCGGGACAGATGGGTCCGCTCGGTCGCGCCACGTATTTCGGCGAGCTGGCCGGCATGGTAACGCTGCTCGCAGCGCGAGATCCCCAATCATGGGAACGGTCCGAGTCGCTGCTCATCGAGCAGGGTTTGCAGGCCCGCGTGGCTCGCGCCGTGTGGAACGCCGCTGCGGAACTGGGTCGCGAAGGTAATCGTTGATCCCTCACAGGCGAGAGGATTTGACGATGACCTATCTGCGAACGAAGATGCGCCTCGCGCGCGAACGCCAGCAAGGCAAAATGGGCTGGATCCTGTTGTGGTTGCTGGGCGTCCCGATCCCCATCCTGCTGGTGCTGTTCCTGCTGCGCGGCTGCACCTGAGCGAGCCCGAGCATGCTGGTGCAATTCCGCTCTCCCGCGACCGAGACGATCACGATGTTCGGCGAAGCCGCCACCGAGCTGCTCAGGCTCATGGGCGCGACCGGTCGAGTGCCCGGCGGCCTGAGCGCGGAAGACGTGCCGGCGGCGCTGCAAAGACTCGAATCGGCCGTCGAGGGCCTCAAGACCCAAACGAATGCCGACACGGCCGCACGCCCGGCCGACAACGAGGACACGGCCACCGACGAGGACACCGACCTGCACCGGCAGCCGCCCATCCAGCTGGAAACACGGGCCGTGCCGCTGCTGAGCCTGCTGAAACGCGCCGCGGCGGCCAAGGCCACGGTGACTTGGGAGGCCAGCCGCTAGCCCGTACAATGCAGGCCCCCTTCCCCGAAGGATCCTCATGGGCCGCATTTTCGAAGTCAGAAAGCATGCGATGTTCGCGCGCTGGAACCGCATGGCGAAGCAGTTCGCGCGCATCGGCAAGGACATCACCATCGCGGTGAAGTCCGGCGGCACGGATCCGAACTCGAACTCCCACCTGCGCCGCGTGATGCAGAACGCGCGCGCCGTCAACATGCCGAAGGACAAGGTCGAGGCGGCGATCCGCCGCGCCTCGGGCAAGGAAGCGGCGAGCTACGACGTGGTGATGTACGAGGGCTATGCGCCGCACGGCGTGGCCGTGCTGGTTGAAGCCGCAACCGACAACCCGACGCGCACGGTCGCGAGCGTCCGCAACGCGTTCTCGAAGCACGGCGGCAATCTCGGCACGACCAACAGCGTCAGCTTCATGTTCAAGAAGATGGGAGTATTCCGCCTGAATCCGGAAGGCATCGACCAGGACGACCTCGAGCTGTACCTGATCGATCACGGCCTCGAGGAGATGGGCGAGAGCACCGGCGAAAAAGGCGAGCCGCAGATCGTCATCCGCTGCCTGTTCCCGGACTTCGGTCAGCTGCAGAAGGCGCTGGAAGATCGCAAGCTCACGCCGCTCTCAGCCGAGCACGAATTCATCTGCCTCACGCCGACCGAGCTGCCCGAGACGCAGGCGACGGAAGTGATGGAGCTGGTCGACAAGCTCGAGCAGGATGACGACGTGCAGAAGGTTTATCACACGCTGGCGTAGCTAGCACCCGGCGCGGCAGTCGCGCAGCTCGTCCAGGCACATCTTGTCGGACTCGCGTGCCTTGTCTTCGCAATCCTGGCGGCGTGATGCGATGTTGCCGTTCAGCTGCGTGCACTCGTTGTGTCGCAAACTCATGCGAGCGATGCATGCATCGCGGTCGTATGCACGATCGCAGCGCGCCTGGCCGTAGAACGCGCAGCTCACGTTGAGGTTATTCGTATTCTGCAGCCGGCCGCTGCCGCCGAACGCGACGGCACGCATGCAGTCCTGCTTGCCGCGACGGTTCAAGCTCTTGCACTCGCCGCTGTCGCGTTCGCATTGCGTAACGCACTCCTGGCGCCGAGCATCGATCTGCGACACCGGATTTGCAGCTGCGACGCGCGTCGGCGAGCTGGTTTTCACGGGTTTTTCCGCTGCATCCGCCGCGACCTGCGTCGTCGAGGAGCCGGCGCTGTCGCTCCCTACCAGCGCAGCAGCGTTCCTGGATGACGAGTCACCACCACCGGACGGCGGCTCTTTGGGCGGAGGCGTATCGGACTGCGCCGGCATGGAGTCCGCCACGCTCGGTCCGGTTGTGGCAACCGTGACCGCCGGCTCTTTGGGCATGTTCTCTTTCTCGACAGCGAGCTCTTTCGCAGGCTCCGTCGTCGCGGCAACCTGCGTCGGCGCCGCAGCCGGCTTCATGAAGAAGTACGCGCCGGCTCCGGCAGCAGCAACGCCTGCCGCAATAAGAAGCAGCCCGCCGATGCCGACGGTGACCTTGCGTTCCGGTCCATCCATCTCCGCGAGCAGATCGGCGAGCGCCGGGAAGCGATCCTCGGGCTTCGGCGACATCGCCCGCATCAGCGCGCGCGCATAGCGTTTCGGGAGATCGCGTCGCACGGTTTCGAGCGGTTTGACAGCACCTGTCGGCAATGTGCCCGCCAACAGTTCGTACAGCACTACACCAAGCGAGTACTGATCGGCGCGCCAGTCGACATCCTTCGCTGCGATGCGCTGCTCCGGCGCCATGTAATACGCGGTGCCAAGCGTCATGCCGGTCTGCGTCATGTGCACGCTGCTGTAGGCGCGCGCGATGCCGAAGTCCATCAGCTTCACGGTGCCGTCTTCAGAGATCCAGATGTTCTCGGGCTTGATGTCCCGATGCACGATGTACCGATGCGCGTAACGCAGCGCATCGATCAGCTGTCGCGCGATGTCCGTGACTTCCTGGATCGAGAAGTCGCGCTTCTCGCGCTCGTAGGCTTCGATGCGGTGGCGCAGGTTGTGGCCCTTCAGCCGCTCCATCGAGAAGTAGTAGTAGCTGCCGCTCTGACCGACGTCGTACACGCGCACGATGTTCGGGTGCGACAGATTGCAGGAGACCTTCGCCTCGGCGAGGAAGCGTTCCTTCGCCGCCGTGCTGAACAACAGATCCTGTCGCAGCACCTTGATCGCGACGTCTTCGTCCTTGAGACGATCGCGCGCGGCGTAGACGTTACCCATGCCGCCCTGTCCGAGCAGTGCGCCGATCTCGAGGCGGCTGGAGAGCACGGCGCCGGGCTCCATGCGAATGGCCGTGTCGCCTTGCGGTGCCGCGGCGATCTCCGTGCCCGTGCGCATCACCGTCGCGGAAGAGTCGTTCGCGGCCTGCGTGTAGCGCCCGGTGCCGGTCACGAATTCGTAGGACTCGACCAGCTGCGAGAGCTTGGTCTGGCAGTCGCCACGCTCGGCATCGGTCTGCGCCTTGATGAGCTGATCCTGCACGACTGACAGGCGCTCGCCGTAGAGTCGCGCCACTGTCGCCCTGTCTTCGCTACCCTGCAGGCCGAGATTTGCCAGCGCGGATTCTTTGTTCATTCTCCGCCCCCATCCCCCTCCGACCGGAGCATCCTAGTCCAGCGCGATCGGTGGAATCCACAAAGTCGCGGCCAGCCCGCCGCCGGGCCGGTTGGCCAGCGAGATCCGCCCGCCGTGCGCCTCGATGACCTCACGACATAAGGTCAGCCCGAGGCCCGCGCCGGAGGGTTTGGTCGAATAGAACGGCAGCAGCGCGTTGCGCAGGACTTCCTCGGACATGCCCGCGCCGCGATCCATCACCTGCAGGCGCCAACCCGCGGCGTGCTCCTGCACCTGCACCTCGATGCTGTCGGGAGGCGCGCCCGCCTCCTTCGCGTTCTTCACGAGATTGATGATCACCTGCTCGATCTGCGCCGGATCGAACACGCCGGGACGCGTCGGCGGGTCCGCCGCGAGCGTGAACGGCGTGGCTTCCTGCAGCGAACGCAGGAAGGCGGGCCAGGCGATCTCCTCGGGCTGCGGCCGCGGCAGCTTGGCGAACCGCGCGTAACCGTCGATGAATGAGTGCAGATGCTTCGCGCGATCCTCGATCGTGCGAAAGATGCGCTCCAGCTGCGACGCATCGGGACGCTCGACGGTGAGCCGGCCGGAATGCGCGAGCGAGGAGATCGGCGCCAGCGAGTTGTTCAGCTCGTGCGCGATCACGCGGATTACTTTCTTCCACGTCTCGACCTCCTGCCGCGCCAGCTCGCGCGTCATCTGTTTCAGCAGATACAGGCGATGCAGCTGGCTGTTGAGCAGGAACCCGCGCTGCGCGAGATGGTAGATCTCGGATTCGTCCGGACCTTCGATCGTGAACAGCGTGTCCGCTTCGCCGGAGACCGCGTTGCGCAGCGGCTCCGGCGCCGCTGCGAGCAACTCGGAGAACGCGAGACCTTCGAGCTTGCGGCCGCCGAGAAACGTCTGACGCGCGGCGACGTTGCTGTAGACAACCCGGCCGTTCGCGTTTGTCAGCACCATCGCCAGCGGCGTCGCCTGGATGACGGTATCGAGCAGCAGCTCGCGCTGATAGAGCGATTGCCTTTCATCGCGCAGTACGCCGCCGAGGCGGTTGTAGCCTTCGACCAGCGCAGCGAGCTCCGGCTCCCGGGCCATGTGGATGCTGACGCTGAAGTCACGGTCGGAAAGGCTCGCGATACCGTCGCCGACGGCGCGCAACGTACCGGCGATCGGACGAATGAAGTAGCGCGCGCCGAACGTGGCAATCGGCGTCGCGATCGCGAGGCCGATGAGGAACGCGAGCCAGGGAGAGCCGAGCCAGACAGACAGCCACGCGACGAGCGCGGCGACGACGAGCACCAGCGCGAAGCCGAACAGCGCCAGCTTGCCTTCCAGGGAGAAACGCATGGGAGCGAATGGTGTCAGGCTGAAGCCTGACCCACAAGGAAGCGGCTATTCCTTGAGCCCGAGCTTCTCCATCCGGCGATAGAGAGCCTGGCGGCTCAGGCCCAGCTCGCGGGCAGCGCGGGCGATGACGCCGCGGGCGCGCGCCAGGGCGCCTTCGATCTCGGCGCGATCGGGCTCGCGCTCCGGCACCATTTCCAGCGTGCCGGGCGCCATGACCAGGCCCAGGTCCGCGGGCGAAATCTCGGTGCTCGTGGAAAGGAGCGATGCGCGGCGGATCGTATTCATCAGCTCGCGTACGTTGCCGGGCCAGCTGTGCGCCAGCAATGCGCGCTGCGCCGGGATGCTCAGTTTCTGTTCGTCTTCGAGGAAGTGCTTGGCGAGCGGCAGGATGTCTTCCTTGCGCTCGGCCAGCTGCGGCACCTTCAGCTCGATCACGTTGAGACGATAGTAGAGATCTTCGCGGAAGCGGCCGGCAGTGATCGCGGCCGGCAGGTCGCTGTTCGTCGCGCTGATGACGCGCACCTTCACGCGACGCGTCGTGCTGCTGCCGAGGCGCTCGAACTCACCTGTCTGCAGCACGCGCAGCAGCTTGGCCTGGCCTTCCATCGAGAGATTGCCGATCTCGTCGAGGAACAGCGTGCCGCCGTCGGCGGCTTCGAAGCGTCCCTGACGCACCTTGGTCGCGCCGGTGTACGCGCCGGCCTCGGCGCCGAACAGCTCGGCTTCCATCAGGTCCTTCGGCAACGCGCCGACGTTCACCTTGATGAACGGACCGCTGCGGACGCTGGAATTCGCCTGGATGATCGCGGCCAGCACTTCCTTGCCGGAACCGTTCGGACCGGTGATCAGCACCGGCACGTCGGCAGCGGCGATGTGCGTGGCCTTGGTCACGACATCGCGCATCGCCTCGCTCTCGAACACGAGACCGCACAGGTCGAACTTCTGCGCGAGCGCGGCGCGCGATTCGGCGCGACGGCGCGCTGCGCGGTCCTGCTCGACCGACAAGCGTCGCAGCTCCAGCAAATTGCGGATCGTCGTGAGCAGACGCGCGTCGTCCCACGGCTTCGCAACGTAGTCCGCGGCTCCGGCCTTCACCAGCTCCACGGCCGTTTCCAGATGCGTCCACGCCGTCAGCAGCACGATCGGCACCGTCGGATAGCGCTCGCGAATGCCATGGAACAGCTGCACGCCCTCTTCGCCCGAGGTCGCTTCCTTGCGGAAGTTCATGTCCTGCAGCACCAGGTCGGCCTGCTCCTTGGCGAGCGTGCGCAGCCCTTCGTCAGGCGAGCTGGCCGTGAGCACGCGATGCCCCTGCAGGGAGATCAGCACTTCGAGCGCCGTGCGCACGGCGTCGTTGTCGTCGATGATCAGAATGCTTGCCATGATCGAATCATACCGTCCGCGTTGCGATTGCCGGCGGTATGGCCGCCGCGCGCCGCGCTGGCAGGAACGCCGCCAGCTGACCCAGTATCCACAACACCACCACACCGCCCGCAACGTACAGCGGCGGCAGGCGCGGCAGCGAATACGCCGAGCTCAGCCACAGACCGAACGCAAAGGCCAACACGCTGCCAAGCACGACGCCGCCCGTCGTCAGCAGCCAGTTCTCCACCATGAAGTAGCGAATGATGTCGACCCGACGCGCGCCGACAGCGCGACGCGTGCCGATCTGCTTCCTGCGCACGTTCACGTGGAAGCTCGCGAGACCGACGATGCCGAGCGCCGTGACGGAAACCATCAGCCCGATCAGCACGCCCAGGAAAGCGACCATGCGGCTGTCGGCGCGATAGCTGCGCTCCTTGTAGAACTCGTGCGAGCGCACGAACGTGATCGCGCGATGCGGATTGGTGCCCGACAATTTCGCCTCGATCTCCGAGATCAGCGCGTCGCGCCTGCCCGGCTCCGCGCGCACGACGTAGCGCGCCAGCGGACCGGCTTCGATGCGCGGGGTCAGCATGACCTGCGTCAGCTTGTCCCAGCCGACCCACGAGCCGAGCATGTTCTCCATCACGCCGATGACCACGGCGGAGTGCGAGTAGTCGTAGACCGTCTTGCCCACCGCATGCTCGGTGCCGAAGATCGCGATTGCCGCGTCCTTGTTGAGAATGACGAACGGCACGAAGTCCGAATTGGCGGGATCCGGGTTGTACTGGATCTCGGCCTGCGTGAAGTTGCGGCCCTCGATCAGCTTCACGCCCAGCGCCTCGACCCCATGCTCGTCCACCGAGAAGTGATTCGTATTGATCGAGACCTTCTCGCGTATCTGCTCCGGCCCGAGATTCGTCGACGAGCCGCCGCCCGACATCGGAATCTGGCTGATCGGCGAGACGCTGACCACGCCCGGCAGCGAGCGCAGCACGCGCAGGTCGTTGTCGACCGTCTGGCGCTGATCGTAGTTCGGCCCGAAGCCATAGCTCTGCAGGAAGATCAGGTTGTCCGAGTCGATGCCCGGTGGCCGGCCGATCTTCTCCACGCGCGTCATGATGATGGAGATCGAGTTGGCGACGACCGCCAGGGTCAGCGCGATCTGCAGTCCGACCAGGATCGCGCCGGTCTTGTTGCGGAGCATCGCGCTCAGGATGGGGCGAATTTCCATGGTTGCCTCACACGGTGCGAGTTGCGATCGCCGGCGGAATCGCCGCTGCGCGACGCGCAGGCAGGAACGCCGCGAGCTGACCCAGGATCCACAGCACCACCACACCGCCCGCGACGTACATCGGCGGCAAGCGTGGCAGGGAATACGCGGAGCTCAGCCACTGACCGAAGGCGAAAGCGAGCACTGTGCCCGCGATCACTCCGCCGGTCGTCAGCAGCCAGTTCTCCACCATGAAGTAGCGAATGATGTCGACGCGACGCGCACCGACCGCGCGGCGCGTGCCGATCTGCTTGCGGCGCACGTTCACGTGGAAGCTCGCGAGTCCGACGATGCCGAGCGCCGTGACCGAGATCATCAGGCCGATCAGCACGCTCAGGAACGAGACCATGCGGCTGTCCGCGCGATAGCTGCGCTCCTTGATTTCCGTATGCGAGCGCACGTACGAGATGGCGCGGTTGGTGTTCGCGCCCGACAGCTTCTGCTCGACCTCCGTCATCAACTGGTCGCGCCGGCCCGGCTCGGTGCGAACCACGTAGCGTGCAAGCGGTCCGGCGGGAATGCGCGGCGTGAGCATGACCTGCGTCAGCTTGTCCCAGCCCACCCACGCGCCGAGCATGTTATCCATGATGCCGATGACGACGGATGCATTGTCCGAGCCCTGGTACACCGTCTTGCCGATGGCATGCTCGGTACCGAAGAGAGCGCGCGCCGCGTCTTGCGTGAGAATGACGAACTGCGTGCGCTGCCGGCTCGCGGCCTCGGGGTTGTACTCGATCTCCGACTCCGTGAAGTTGCGCCCTTCGATCAGCTTCACGCCGAGCGAATCCATGCCCTTCTCGTCGACGGTGTAGTAGTTGACGTTGACCGACTGCTTCTCCGGGTCCGCGGTCGGCCCGAGATTGTTCGCCGAGCCGCCGCCGGAGAGCGGAATGCCGTTGATCGACGAAGCACTCACGACACCGGGCAGCGCACGCAGCATGCGCAGGTCGTTGTCGATGGTCTGTCGCTGATCGTAGTTCGGCCCGAAGCCGTAGCTCTGCACGAAGAACAGGTTGTCGGAGTCGATGCCCGGCGGCCGGCCGATCTTCTCCACGCGCTGCATGATGATGAAGACGGCGTTCGCGACGACGGCGAGCGTCAGCGCGATCTGCAGCCCGACGAGAATCGCGCCGGTCTTGTTACGCAGCATCGCGCTGAGGATGGGACGAATTTCCATGCCGTTGCCTTATTGCGTCTTCAGGTAAGCGGCCGGCTGCACCCGGCACACGCGCCACGTGGGATAAAAGCCGGCGAGCAGACCCGACAGGACGGCGATGCCGATCGCAGTCAGCACCATCGGAATGTCCAGTCGGGTCAGCTCGTCGTAGTTCTCGTAGAGCTTACGCACGCCCCACAGGCCGAGCGCCGCGAGCGCGATGCCGAGCAGGCCGCCGCCCAACCCGATCACGCCGACCTCTACGAGGTGTTGCCGGAAAATCGCCGCCTTGCTGGCGCCGAGCGCGCGCCGCAGACCCACCATCGGCGCCGCGCCGAGGAACTTGGCGAGCAGCAGGCCGATCATGTTCAGCAGGCACACCGCGAGGAACATGAACGACAGGCCGACCAGCACGCGGTTGTCGTCCTGCACGGCCTCGTTGACCTTGAGCCACTCGTCCGGATGCCGCAGGTGATTGTTCAGCGGCCGCTCGTAACGCCCGAGCGCTTTCTGCTCGCGCACGTAGTTGTCGATGAAATCCTGGAATGCAGCGCGCTTGCTGCTGTCGCTCAGCTCCACCCAGAACTGGATCCAGACGCAGTCGCTGTTGAGGAAGTCCTGGAAACTGTTGATCTGCTGGTCGCGCCAGCAGTTGGTGTTGCCGGCGCTCTGCATTTCGAACTGCGCGCCGATGCCGTAGGGCACGAACAACTCTTCGGGCTCGTCGAACACGCCGTTGTTCATGTCGTAGAACTTCGGCGTCGGCGCCCACTCATCGAGCACGCCGACCACCTTGTAGTCGCGGCCGTCGAGCCGCACGGTCTGGCCGACGCTGTCCGCGCCGCCGAACGCCTTGTCGTTGGTCTTCTTCGACAGCACCACGACCATCTGCGAGGCCTCGTCCGCCGCCTGGTCCCAGCCGCCGCCGAACTTGAACGGCACGTTGAACATGCCGAAGAAATCCTTGGTGGTGGTGCGGCCCTCGACGAGGAACGGCGCCACGCCGCTCTTCGGCGGCGCTTCGACCACGAAGGCCGCCTTGCGCATCATCACCTTGCGGTCCGGGATGTTGGACTCGTAGAGCGCCTGCGCATCGCGATAGGTCAGCTCCGGCGGCGGCAGCTCGGGGTGATCGTCGCTCCAGGGATTGTTCGGATCCCAGCTGTCGAGCGTCACCGAGTACAGCACGCCGTTGCGTGCTTCCATCGGATTGCCCGACATGAGGCGATACACCGTGAGCGTGGTGATGCACACACCCACGCCGACCGCGATCGCGCCGATCATCAGCGCGGTCAGCATCGGGTTGCGGCGCAGGCTCTTGATGGCGATGCGGAAATAGTAAGCGAGCATGACGTTCAACCCGTGGCCAGTGCTTCGGGGCGGACCAGCGGCTTCGCGGCGAACGGCTGCAGGTCGGTGACCTGGCCGTCCATCACGTGCACGTTGCGGTGGGCGCGGCGCGCCAGCTCCGGATCGTGCGTGACCATGATGATCGTCGTGCCGCGGCGGTTGATGTCCTCGAGCAGATCGACGACCTGGCGCGCCATCAGCGAATCGAGGTTACCCGTGGGCTCGTCCGCGAGCAGGAATCGCGGCGTGCCCGCGAGTGCGCGCGCGATGGCGACGCGCTGCTGCTGACCGCCGGAAAGCTGCGCGGGAATGTGCTTCATGCGCGAAGCCAGGCCGACCACTTCCAGCGCCTCGCCGATGCGCTTCTTGCGATCCGGCGCGCTCATGCCGCGATAGCGCAGCGGCACGTCGACGTTGTCGAACACGTCGAGGTCGGGAATCAGGTTGAAGCTCTGGAAGATGAAGCCGATCTTCTGGTTGCGGATGCGCGAGCGCTCGTCGTCCGACAGGCGGCTGACGTCCGCGTTGTCGAGCTTGTAGGTGCCGGTGTCGAAGGATTCCAGCAGTCCCGCGATGTTCAGGAAGGTCGTCTTGCCGGAGCCGGAAGGACCCGTGACCGCGACGAACTCGCCTTCGCTGACTTCCAGGCTGAAGTCGCGCAGTGCGTGCGTCTCGATCAGGTCCGTGCGATAGACCTTGCTGATGTTGTGCATGGAGAACATGGGGATCCCTCTTTGGTTAGTCGGCCAGCCGCACGGTTTCGACGCGCTCGAACTCGCCAAGGTTTGAAATGATGATCCGATCGCCCGGCTGCAGGCCTTCGAGAATCTCGACTTCGGACACGCTGGTGGCGCCGGTGCGGATGGCGCGCTTGGTCGCGACATCGCCCTGCACGACGTAGGCAACTCGCCCACCGCCCGTGTCGAGGAATGCGCCCCGCTGCACTTTGAGCACGTCGTCACGCTGCTCGAGCACGATGCGCGTGGACAACCGCTGGTTCTGGCGCAGACCCTGCGGCGTTTCGCCCGAGAAGCGCAGGCGACCCGTCACCTGGCCGGAGCGCACTTCGGGCGATACGGCGCTGACCTTCGCTGCGAACTTCTTCGTCCCGGAGGTCACTTCCGCGTCCATGCCCAGGCCCAGGTCGTCCGCATAGCTTTCCGGCACCAGGAACTCGATCTCGAACGCGGTGAGATCGACCACTGTCATCAGCGGCGCGTTCTGCGCGACCGACGCGCGCTCGGCGACGGCGAGCGTGCCGACGATGCCATCGACCGGCGACTTCACGCTGAGCTCGCCGACGCGGCGCTCGAGGTCCTGCACGACCAGGCGCTGCCGATCGCGCGCGAGTTGCTGCGCCCGCAGCTCGAACTGCAGGCTTTCCTTCTGCAGTTGGGCAGTCTCGATCGCGTGCTTGTGATTGACGCGGGCGGCGGCCGCGTCGTCACGCGACTTCTCGTAGTCACGCTCGCTGATCAGGTGCTTGCTCCACGAGTCCTCGCCGCGGCGCATTTCGCGCTCGGCAGCCTGGATCGCGACGTTCGCGAGGTCGATCGCCTGTTGATTCGCGGCGAGCTGACGACGCGTTTCGATGCCCTGACGTTGCACGGCGACTTCGAGGCCGTCGAGCGATGCCTGTTCGCGCAGCAGCTCGTTGCGCAGCTCCGGGCTTTCCAGCGTCGCGATCGGCTGATCCTTCTTGACGACGTCACCGGCCTGCACGAGGTAATGCACGGTGCCGGGAGCAATGGCGAACATCGTCGGGCTCACGGCCGCCACGACGGTGCCTTGCGAAGAGATGTCACGAACGAACGGACCGCGAGTCACCTCGGCGATGCGGACGCGCTCGATCGGCACGGAGATTTCAGCGGCAAGCCAGTTGCGGACGACAACCGCGATGATGATGAGGAGCAACAGCGCGCCGGCGCCGCCGCCGATCAGCACATAGCGACGGCGCTTCTGCGCCGGGGCCGGATCGACCGCGATGTCCTGCGCCGAGGTATCGCGGATTCGCGTCACCTTGTGGCCATTGTCGGAATGCAACGGTGTGATCATCGGCCTCGCTCCGCTTCGCTGTGCACGCACTCGCTCGAACTCGCGCGCGGGGCCTGGATCGCGTACCGCACGTCGTGTGCGGCGAGCAGGGACTCCAGCCGGGTCGGCGTCTTCGCCGGCGCGTCGGCCGCCATCGAAATCAGCGGCAGGAGCATGCAGAGGAGGATTCCCACTGCTGAAAGACGTGCTGAACGAGTGCTCATTACAGTCTCCCCTTTCGTCTGCCCCGCCGACCTGTCCGGCCGGCCTTTGAAGAGTTGGATTGCACCGGGCGTGCCAAGGTTGGAACGCTCGTGAGAAAGAGGTTTTTTAAGGGGAAAACCGCGTGATTACGCGAGGCTGTAGGCGCTGTCCGCTTGTCCGGTCGCGGCGGACGGACAGGCAGCGGACACTCGCGGACACTTTTCGCGGCGGAACCAGTACAATCGCGGCCCGCACAAAGATGCCCGGGCGCGCGGCCGTAGCTCAGTTGGATAGAGTACCTGGCTTCGAACCAGGTGGTCGGGGGTTCGAATCCCTCCGGCCGCGCCAATCAACTCAAGAATTTAGAGCGATCTCTCGACGACGCAGCCAGGTGGTTGCGGGAGTTTTGCGGGACTCGTGGTCGCAAACCTTCTCCGCAGCCGCGATCAGGTTGCTCAGCTCGGCTTGAGAGTAGTGCGTGGTGATCCGCCCGCTCTTGTGGCCGAGCAAGTCCTGGCGGTCCTCGAACGACACGCCAGCAGCCCGCAGGCGGCGACCGAACGTGTGCTTGAGGTCATGGACTCGAACCTTCCTGAAGCCGTCCGGTGCTGGTTCTCCGTGAAGCTCCGCCCATTTGTCGGCGGCGCGCTCACGAGCTGACTTCCATGCGGTGTTGTTCATCTGTGTTACGGGTTCGCCCCTGCCCTCCTTGGGCACCCGGACGAACACGTGAGTCGGATGCAACCCGCGCAGGCTCTCAACGACCGACTTCGCCACTCGATTGAGCACCACGAGGCGTTCCTCGCCGTTCTTCACCTGCTCTTTCGGAATGAGGAACACGGACGTGTCGAACTCCGGCACCTTCACTTCATAGTCCCAACGCAACCCGCAGACTTCCTGCTCGCGACAACCGGTGTTCACCTTGAACAGCGCCATGCGCGCCAGGTGATCCGGCAGATCGCGAAACAAGAACGACTGCTCTTCCTGAGTGAGCGGATACGGCGAGCGAGCGTCCTTGACTGGAAACAGCTTGATCTTCGGTGCTGCCTCCAGCCACGTCATTCCCATTTCGTCGATCCACTCTGAGGCGGCGAGGTTCAAGATTCTGCGCACGACGGCGAGCGCCGCGTTCAGAGTCTTGGTCTTGACGCCGTCTGCTTTGCGCTTCGCGATGAAGTCCTGCAGCGCGCCCATGTGCACTTGGTGAAGATCCAGACTCCCGATCATCGGAACCAACATCTTCAGATGCAGCGCATCGTCTCCGATGCTCTTCTTGTGCGCGTAGTCTTCCAGGTACTTCGTCGCAGCAACCAGAAACGTGCGGCTCGCTCGAACACCGTGGAGGTGCGCGTCGCGAATGTCGTTCATTCGCTTCGCGAGATACTCCTGTGCTTTCGCGAGGCTGCTCGTTCCAGTGCTTTCGCAAATGCGACTTCCTCGGTACTGCTTGTCGATGTGCCAGATCCCGCCTCGCTTGGTGAGACCTGACGTTGCTGAGTTTCCCATGGCTTTCTCCTTTCAGATTGAGCCGCGGGACGCCCGTTGCGGTGCTTATAGTGATCCGCCCAGGAGTCCAGATCAACGCGATCGAACGCGACGCCTTGAGTGCCAATAGGAATCGTCGCGACGTGCGGACGCACGTCGTGGTTGAAGCGGTTCTTGTCCATGCCGAGATATCTCGGCGCGTCGCGCAGTCGGATGAAGCGCGGCAAGAACTCAGGTTGCGATCCATGCACGGGAAACATCGAGCGGCCCTGCAGAACTGCGATTCCGGTCGCTTAGGGATGAGTTGTCACTCAATGCCGATCATGAAGAGAGAAGGTAAGAAAGTCAGCCATGGGTATTGAGGGAAATGCAGCAGATACTCAGACGGAGGAGCGGCGAGACGGAAAGCCTCAGTGGACACGAGTGGCAGTCCAGGACGTTTCGCCGAGAAATCGGCGAAACTCGCGCCGCTTAGGCCCTCGCTCCCTACCCCTGTCGTGGATCGGAGTGTTCTGTGCCGCACTTCGTTGCAGCGAAGGTCACAGCAATGCTATCTACACACCCCTGCTACCGGTCAGGCGTTGTGCCGCATTGGGCATGAGGATCGCCAAGTGATGTGGGAAGTCGCAGGTGGTGTGATTGTCGCCGTCATCGTCTTGGCAATCCTTGCTGGCTTGGCCCGCAAAATATCGGCAGGGATCACTCTCCGGAGAGTTCAAGCACTGCGTGATTTAATAGCCGCCGGCTCACCGGAGAGTGAGTCCGACCTAACCAGCGAGCAGGAAGACAAGTACGCGCGCACCGTAGAACTCGTTAAGCTCAAGTGTAAGCACGCCGAGAACTACATTCGCGAGAACAAACGCGATCGCCTCGACAGAGTCGTCGAAAAATGCCTAGCGGATGCCGACACTATTGATGATGACTTCTATCGCGGCGCAGCCTTGCGTCCAATAGCAACTTTGCTTCGGAAGGCTGGCTCAGTAGATCGTGCCACGGCGATCGAGCAGCGAATTTCGGTCGACTTCATTCGCGACGAAACCGAGAGAGCAAGGCCGCGATGAGCTAGAAGGATCAGGTCTCGTGCGAACCAACTACGTACTTATCGACTATGAAAGTGTTCAGCCGGCATCGATAGCAGTCCTCGAGCAGGAATGCTTCAAGGTCATGATCTTTGTTGGCGAGAAGCAGGCTAAGGTCAGCTTCGACGTTGCGGCGTCCCTGCAGCGCCTCGGGTCGAAGGCCGCGTACGTCAAGATGGCTGGCAGCGGACCCAATGCACTGGATTTTCATATTGCGTTCTACATCGGGCAGTTGTCCGCAGCAGAGCCCGACGCGTACTTCCATATCATCTCGAAGGACACAGGATTCGACCCGCTAGTTGCGCATCTCAAGACCAAGAAGATCTTCGCGGCTCGCTCGAAGGATGTTTCAGAGATTCCCATGGTTAAGACATCCAAAGCCAAGATCCCCACGGACAGGCTGGCGGCGATCCTCGCCAATCTCCGTCAGCGAGGCGCTGCGAAGCCACGAACCGTCAAGACACTGTCCAGCACCATCAATGCGCTATTTCAGAGGTCTCTCTCGGAAGCGGAGTTGACCTCGTTGCTGGATAGCCTGAAGCAGCAGGGCGTCATCTCGATTTCCGGCGCGAGGGTTTCTTATGCGCTGCCGGACTAAACATGTGCAAGAGCTTGGATGCCGGTTGCCTGACGCCGTCGCTAAAGTCGTGCGACTGAGCACATCGTACTGTGAGCGGCGTGTTATTTGCTACTTCCGCGGCTCCGTCCATCGATCAACTTTTTCTTCGTAGAACGCAACGGTTCCACCATTCTGGTATTCCCAGAAGGTGAACGCGCCCCCGAGTACCCGATCGGGCTCGCCAAGTAGTTGGCGCACATCACTGGGGTCCATCCCTCTGGTCAGCTTTCTCCAGTTCCCAACTGATTTCCAACCCTCGCGCGACGTTTCGAGATCTTGGGCCTTGCTCGGAGTACTAAGCAAAGACTCTAGCCTCGATAGCCGAACCTTGATCTCCTGGATCTCTTTCTCCAACTGAACGATCCGATCACTATCTTGCGCATTCGCGTTGAAGGCGAGCACAAACGATAGAAACCCTACGACTGCGATTATCTTGACCATGCTCTCCCTCCCTCACACAACGTCGCGCATGAACCGCGAGGAACGCGGGCACTGGTCACCCAAGCTCCGCGGCAGTCCTCGCAATCAACGTCTGGGGTGCAACGTTGAGCGCCGCGGCAATCCTAAACAGACTTTCCAGTGTCGGTTGCCGCTGACCGCGCTCAAGCATTCCAATGAACGTCCGATCTAGCGCCGCGGCATCGGCGAGACTTTCTTGTGATAGCCCTGCTCGCTCCCGGTACTCGCGGAGAACCTTCCCGAAAGCGGCAGACAGGGGCTTCGAAGGCATAGTGCCGCGGAAGATCTGCGGTTGCAGACTGACAGTCCACGGACTATAGTCATCATGCGAGCAAGCTCGCTTTGCCGTTCACGGAGATGTGATCGCGAGCATCTGATGAGAGCGGCGCCCGGCGGTGCGCTAACACCACCGGACGCCTGACCAAAGCCAGCCTAACGGGAGGCCAGCCATGGCTAAACGGAATTCTATGTCCAAGCCCAGCGCGGGCCGAAAACTGTCTCAGGGCCGCTCGGCGGGTCGCTGCCGCGGAGCGATCGAGACTGAACGCAGCCGCTTGATGAAGGCCGAGGCAGTCCTCGGCTCAGTCGCGTTCGCCCTGAAGCACGCCGAGTGGCGATGCG